>NZ_CP041048.1:0-151402 GCF_006385635.1 Citrobacter sp. CF971
GTATTACCCGTCAGAAGGGGAAAGTAGCACTGTCAGTTCCGCTTCTCTTTTACGTTCTGGTTTTCGTATGAACCCGGACAGAATCCTCATGACTGAGGTTCGCGGCGCGGAAGCCTGGGATTTTCTCAAAGGCTCAAGTTCCGGCCATGCAGGGAACCTTACAACCGTCCATGAGAGCACCCCTGAAGATGCTGTGCTTGGACTGGTTCAACGGTGCTATATGAACCCTGAATGTCAGAATTTGCCTTATAACATTATATTGCGGAGGGTGTTAAGCAACGTCGATGTGATTATGAGTATTAAGTACATCGATGAGGAAGATAACCGATTTGCATCGGGTATTTACTATCGTGATATTCATTTTCAGGAATACTTTGAAAAGCTGAAGGAGTGATTATGTCTCTGAAACTACCCGATAAAGGCCAGTGGGCTTTTATCGGTCTGGTTATGTGTCTTGTGACGTATTATACTGGCTCAGTTGCTGTTTACTTCCTGAACGGAAAAACGCCGCTTTATATATGGAAGAATTTTGATTCCATGCTGCTGTGGCGGATAATAACAGAGAGTAATATACGGACAGATATCAGGTTAACCGCAATCCCCTCTCTTTTATCAGGTATGGTTTCGTCTCTCATTGTGCCTGTTTTTATTATCTGGCAACTGAATAAAACGGATGTTGCTCTTTATGGTGACGCGAAGTTTGCCAGTGATAATGATTTAAGAAAATCGAAACTTCTGAAATGGGAGAAAGAAAACGATACTGATATTCTTGTAGGTGCATATAAAGGTAAATACCTGTGGTATACCGCACCAGATTTTGTATCACTTGGCGCAGGAACCCGCGCAGGTAAAGGGGCTGCAATAGGTATTCCAAACCTGCTGGTCAGGAAACATTCCCTGATTGCATTAGATCCAAAACAGGAACTGTGGAAAATCACCAGTAAGGTACGTGAAAAACTGCTGGGTAATAAGGTCTATCTTCTTGACCCTTTCAACAGTAAAACGCATCAGTTTAACCCGCTTTTCTATATTGATTTAAAAGAAGAGAGCGGGGCTAAAGACCTGCTGAAGCTGATTGAGATCCTGTTCCCGTCTTACGGTCTGACCGGAGCGGAAGCACACTTTAATAACCTCGCGGGGCAGTACTGGACGGGGCTGGCAAAATTGCTTCATTTCTTTATTAACTACGACCCCTCCTGGCTTGGTGAGTTCGGGCTTAAACCTGTTTTCTCAATTGGTTCTGTAGTCGATTTGTACAGCAACATCGACCGGGAGCTGATACTCAGTAAGCGAGAAGACCTGGAGGGAACAAAAGGACTTGATGAAAACGCGCTGTATCATCTGCGCGATGCCCTGACCAAAATCAGGGAGTATCACGAAACCGAAGACGAACAACGTTCGAGTATTGATGGTTCGTTTCGTAAGAAAATGAGTCTGTTTTATCTTCCGACTGTTCGCAAATGTACAGACGGCAATGATTTCGACCTTCGCCAGTTGCGCCGGGAAGATATCACTGTTTATGTTGGCGTTAATGCTGAAGATATGTCCCTGGCCTATGACTTCCTCAACCTGTTCTTTAACTTCGTTGTGGAAGTCACGTTACGAGAAAACCCTGACTTTGACCCGACACTGAAACATGACTGTCTGATGTTCCTGGATGAGTTTCCGTCTATTGGTTACATGCCAATCATTAAAAAAGGTTCGGGTTATATTGCCGGGTTTAAACTCAAACTTCTGACGATTTACCAGAATATCAGTCAGCTTAATGAAATCTATGGTGTTGAAGGTGCCAAAACGCTGATGAGTGCGCATCCCTGCCGGATTATCTACGCTGTCAGTGAAGAAGATGACGCTAAAAAGATTTCGGAAAAGCTGGGCTATATCACCACCAAATCGACAGGTTCAAGCAAGACAAGCGGACGCTCAACGTCGAAAAGCAGTTCAGAAAGTGAGGCGCAGCGCGCCCTTGTGCTCCCGCAGGAGCTGGGAACGCTGGATTTTAAAGAAGAATTTATCATTCTTAAAGGTGAAAACCCGGTTAAAGCTGAGAAAGCCCTCTACTTCCTCGACCCGTATTTTATGGACAGGCTGATGATGGTAAGCCCCAAACTTACCGAGTTAACCGCCTCTCTGAATAAGACTAAAAAAGTATTGGGTGTTAAAGGGCTTAAATATCCTTCTAAAGAAAAAATGCTCTCCGTCGGTGAGCTGGAGTCAGAGGTTTTACTATGAAAAAAATGTTAATGGTCAGTGTCCTTTTTCTCTCTGCCTGTTCCTCTCCGCCTGAACCACCACAGGTTGACTGGGAACAGAATCCTGAAACGGTGAATACACAATTAATGGACTGGCAACCGACATACTCAGTTATTAAATCAGACAAGGTTAATTCATCGTGGGTTAAGGTTATCCATAATTTCAGGCCTGAAAACCGCCTTTACGATGATGCTGTTTTTTATTCTGTTGCACATTCTGATTCAGTGATTGTTGAAACCAGTAACGGAACAGACTTTTTCACAGCTAAAAACTGGTTGAGGGCGAACGGTGCAAACGGTGTCATACAGTATCGTTATAAAATGAACTGTTTTTCTTGCCGGACTACCAGTGTTTATTTATCACGATAACGCCGGATTAATAAAATTCTTGTAATTTTATTGAGCCGGGGTTGAACAACCGCAGGGCGTTAGTTGCCCGTTATCCATGAGGTGTATATGAAAAAGACCGTAACCACGGCAGTGCTGCTTTGTGCGTTCGCTGCCGGAACTGCTCATGCTGAGGAAAAGGCCGACCCGAACGATCCATGTGCAATGGTGTTATGCCTTGCCGGAAAACTTGACGGAAGTAGTCCGGCAGAATGTGACCCGATGTATAAAAGTTTTATGTCAATCAGGAAAAAGAATAAACATGGTTTTTTACCCGATCACACGGCAGATGCCAGAAAGAAAAAACTAAATGAATGTCCTGCGGCTGATGCAGGTACAGTAAGTAAAATTATTTCAAGCTTTGGCCGATTGAAAAACTTTTAATTCTGTTTGATTTAATTCTGATGTGAATACGCAAGTTTCAGGTTTGAGACTGGAACTTGCGAACATTTTTTACAGGGGTGGGAGGATGAAAATTATTAACGTACCTGATGCAAGAAGTGTGAGAATTGCCGGAATTGAAATTATCGATAGTGTCAAATCGGTCGCTTCTGTTTTTACTGAAATTTTGTTGTTTATGGTCTGGTTTCCGGCAATTGTCTATGGGCTTTATCGTTTTGTTATCGTTTTGTGGGATGCTTCCTTAAAGCCGCAATCGCTCATTGAGTTTATTAATTTCATGGTTGAGTTATACAGCTATGTACTTCCTTCGTTGGCTGTTATCGCAGTGGCTTTAGTCGTCGTTTTATCCATTTTTAAAAGACTCTCAGCAATATGGGAGGGAAGAAAGCAATGAGACATTTTTTTAATGTTCTTTCCTTTGCTGTTGCCCTGTTGCCAGCTACATTGTGTGCTGCTCAGATTCAGGGGAAAGTTATTCGCGTTCTCGATGGAGATACCATCGAAGTTAAAACACTACCCGCGAAAATTGTTGTGTATGAAGTTCCGATTCGAGTCCGATTGATAAATATCGATGCACCGGAAAAAAAACAACCCTTTGGTCGCTGGTCAACCAATCAACTTAAAGCCCTGCTGGCAGGGCAATCAGTTACCGTCTCTTATACGCAAACAGATCGCTACGGGCGAGTCCTGGGACGAGTGGTGACAGCGAACGGCACTGAGGCTAACCGCCAGCAAGTGCTAAAAGGGGCTGCATGGGTTTATGACAGGTACAACACCGATAACTCATTACCGGCTCTGCAACGGGAAGCTCAGACACAGAAGCGCGGCCTGTGGGCTGACAGTAATCCCGTTCCTCCGTGGGAGTGGCGTCATAAACAAAACTGACGCGCTTCGCTTGTCCAACCCCTCCTCTGCCTGAAGAAAATCTTCAGGCAACGTCACGGTTTTTAATATACATGGTGCGCATATGGGTAAATTAACTCTGGTAGAGCAGGCTTTACGGCTCCATAAAGAATATTACGGTGAAGATAATTTTGGTACTGTCGTAAAGGATTGTGATTACTATCCTAAAGTGGCAGAGATTTTTATAAACAGAAAGAATCGTAAAATTTATTCGAATCTTGATATCGAACCCGTTGCTTCAACCGTCGTTCATACGGGAAGTAGCCCTGTTATGGCTAAAGCCGGGAGGATTAAAAAGCTTATGTTTAAAGATGGTTCGGGAGCATACCGGATTCATCTTGGTCAAAATGAAGTGGTTCATATTATTCGCTTCATTCTTAACTCTAAAGTCAGAATGGAGTACGCAGTTGGCACAACCAAAAGTATGTCGATGCTTCATAATCTTTGCGAAGCTGGACGCGCTAAATTAAACCGCTCTTTACCCCGTAAAGGTATCTGGAAAATCGGGTGTTACGACGGCGTTTATTATCACGGTAAGGCAAGGAAGGAAGAAATAGAAAACGCTTTACGTTTTTCTGTTCATCCAAAGTTTAATGAGCTGGAGAATGACTTTAATCAGTTCTTTTCGGATATTGATTTCTACACCCGTTATGGTCAGTCAGGAATGCGAAAAGTGCTTTTTACTGGTCCTCCGGGCACAGGGAAAACGACTATCGCAAAAGCTTTGGGGGCAAAATATCAGGATAAATATGTATTTGTTTATGCTGATGATTACTTTAAAGATGTTTGCTATGCCGCAGCTCAAAAGAAAATACCCGTTATCATAATAGCTGAAGAGGTTGATGAACTTTATCGGGCTGATGCCGGAACGTTAAGTTTTCTTGATGGGGCTGATACACCGCGAAATCTTGCCGGGACATATGTTATTTTTTCAACGAACTATCCTAACCGGATTGATCCGCGCATCAGAAAACGCCCTGGCAGAATTGACAGAATCATATCTGTAGGTGCTTTTCGGACTAAAGCCGCTGCCGCTTGTGCCAAAATGTACTTACCAGACGATATAAATATTGACCTTAAAGAACTTGGCGCGGTGCTGGACAGAACGACTCCTGCTGAAATAAAGGAGATAATAAATATTGCTATTGGCATGATTCGCGGAACAAAAAACGAATTAACAGTAGATGTAATCAAGAATGCGCGTGCCTTTTTGAAAGGAACCCTTGACCTTAGTGTGCAGGAGGCAGAAGAAGACATAGAGGAAAGGGAAGAAATCTTTAAAAAGAATGGTGCGCAGCCTGACTATTCAAGTTACCTTGAGGATTGATTAATGAGACTTTTTATTGCAGAAAAACCGTCTTTAGCAAAGGCTATTTTTGAAGGACTGGGCGGAAATCCCAATACAGAAAAGAAAAACGGCTATTTTGAACACGGTTCTGATGTCGTTACCTGGTGTTATGGTCATATGCTGGAGCTTTACGACCCACAGGATTATGACGACAAATATTCCAACTGGCGTTATAGTGATTTACCCATTAAAGCGGTTTATCCGCCAAAATATAAAATCAAGCCTGAATCAGAAGCACAGACCCGCATTATTTTGTCTCTTATCGATAAAGCCGACAGCATCGTTCATTCAGGCGACCCCGATGATGAAGGATGTTTGCTGGTTGATGAGATTCTGGGTTATGCCGGAAACAAGAAACCCGTCCAGCGACTGCTTGTTGCCGACCTCAACCTTGCGCCAGTGCAAAAATCACTGTCGAATTTACAACCTAACGATAAATTTCGCGGTATGACGTTAAGCGCCCTGGCGCGTTCCCTGTGCGATCAGGGTTTTGGCTATAACATGACGCGGGGATGTACATTAAAAGGCCGTGAGAAGGGCTATGACGGCGTTCTGAACGTTGGCCGGGTACAAAGTGCCGTTCTTGGTCTGGTGAACATGCGCACGCTGGCGAACCAGAATCACACAGAAAGCTTTTATTACGATGTATTCGCCAGTCTGTCGATGAACGGGCATCAGATTAAGGCGAAATATCAGACAACAGACGACGATCAGATAGACGAGAAAAAACGCCTGATCTCCGAAGCTCAGGCCGCGCATATTGCCGGACGTGTTACGGGTAAGGATGCTATTGTTACTATCGCGACGACAAAGCCGGAAAATAGCAAGCCTCCGCTTCCGCTTAACCTTTCCACGCTTCAGCAGCTCTGCGCAAAGCGATTTGGTTATTCTGCAAAAGATACGCTCGATGTGATGCAGGGGCTGTATGAAACTCACAAGCTTCTGACCTATCCACGTTCTGACAATCGCTATCTTTCAGATGAGCATTATTACCAGGCCGGAGATATTGCCACTGCTATAGCGGCCACCGTACCCGAACTGGCGTCTGCGATCGTAGATATGGATAAAGGCCAGAAACACAAAGCCTTTAATGCCAGTAAGATTGAGGCGCACCACGCCATCATCCCGACGACAAAAAGCGGAGCCGGTATTCAGCTTAATGAAAAAGAGCGGAACGTTTATAACCTGGTGTCCGTCTACTTTATCGGGCTGTTCTACCCGGATGCGATCCGCAACAAGACGAAAATCCACTTTGATATTAAGGGGGATACCTTTACGGCCACACAGAGCGTTCTGGTACAAAAGGGCTGGGAAGCGCTGGGTAAGGATAGTGATGACGAGGACGAAACCGAAGATGCCGGAACGGACGGTTTTGACCTTTCATTGCTGAAATTTAATGACAGCGGCCTGTGTGAATCGGCAGACGTGGACAAGAAAAAGACTACACCACCTCGCTATTTCACAGAGTCAACGTTACTGGCCGCCATGACGAGTGCGGCAAAATTCATTGATGATCCGGCTCTCAGAAAGGCGCTGGAAGCGAAAGACGAGGGCAGCAGTGATCGTGGCAGTATCGGAACGGAAGCCACCCGCGCGGGTATTCTTGAGAAACTGGCGGCAAATACCGGGCTTATCTCCATCGAAAAAGAAAAGGGGTATTCGGAGCTGGTATGGAAAACCACAAAACAAGGCCAGGAGTTTTGCGCTGCACTGCCTCCTGAAATCACTAAACCGGATATCTCCGCTCTGTGGGCTGAAAAGCAGTCTCAGATCAAAGCCGGAGAGCTGACAGTTGAGGAGTTTATTAAGGAAAATGATGAGTACGTCCAGGGGTTAATCGACGAGCTGGACAGGAACGGAATTTCGATTTCTTCAAATGCCACGCCCTGCCCGGTTTGTAACAACGGTTTCCTGCGTAAGCGTAAGGGGCAAAATGGCTTTTTCTGGGGATGCTCCTGCTACCCTGAATGCAAGACAACATTCCCGGACAAAGACGGCAAACCGGATATGGAAGCAAAATCCAGATCAGAAGGTTCCATGTCCCGGCTCGAAGCCCCCTGCCCTTCATGCAGTAAAGAAATTATTATCCGGCCTAAAGGCTTTTTCTGTTCCGGGTGCGAGTTTAAAATCTGGTCTGAAGTGTCAGGAAAAAAACTGACACAAAATCAGGTTGAGACATTAATCAAAAAAGGTAAAACCGGAGAGATTAAAGGCTTTACCAGTAATAAAACCGGGAAAAAGTTTGACGCTGCAATTGTTTTGCAGGATAAAACTACGGGTAAACTTGGGTTTCAGTTCAGTAAAAAATAAGGATTAACTCGATGAGTGAAAATGAAACGTTTGACGCAACAAAAAAGCTACTCCTGAATATTCGCTCTGTTCGTGTTTTTGCGCGAGAAACCAGCTTTGAACAACTGCTGGAAATGCAGGAAAAGCTTAACGCCGTGATCGAAGAACGTCGTGAAGAAGCAGAGCGTGAGGCAGCAGAACGCGCAGAGCGCGAAAGAAAGCGCCAGGAACTGCTCCAGTTGATTGCCGGAGAAGGTTTTTCACCGGAAGAACTGCTTGGCCTGTCCGAAGATGCGCAAAAAACACGCAAAAAGACGTTGCCAAAAGCGCCGCCTAAATATCAGTTTGATGAAAACGGCGAAACGAAATACTGGTCTGGTCGTGGCCGGACACCAAAACCAATCGACGAAGCGTTAAAAGCTGGCCGTTCTCTTGATGAGTTTCTCATCAAAAAAGATGCTTCCAGCACTGCTGGTGACGAACAGTAATCTAACAAGCCTCTGACACTGCGTCAGAGGCTTTTTTTTAGCAAAAAGGGCGCGGGGGGTTATGGTGAAGAAATCTTTGGATATCTTCGCGGGGATAAGGGAAGTAGTCTCTGATATCTTTGGTTTCTAACTTACCAGTGCAGTGATACGTCTGAAAATAGATCCACTCTGCTATTGTTTTGTAGATGTGATTTCCCATGTTCGCGCTTTGAGAACCATACTGCATGACTTGTGCATCCAGGTCATTACACATCTCCGGCGGAGTGAGTACATGATATGTCCTGCATAACAGCGGGCGGTAATTGTAGATTGAGCATGTTCCCTTCTCAGACAAAAACGGACATTTTGACTCATGCCCGGTCGTAAGCGGGTTGTCTCTGGCAGTAAGTTTACTTGCTTGTGCAATATGTGTTGCCTCAAGCGCGGTTAAATGAACATCCATTTTACAGCACGAAGAGCACCCCTTTTGACAGGAGGTAAACGTGCTCACAAATTCTTTGTTAAAACGATCCAAAAAGGCGTACATCTGTTTTAACTTGAGGTAAATATTACCGGATTGAGTATTGAGTTTATTTATGAGTGCCTTTAACTCATCGAAATACTTATCAGGTACGGGTTTCAGATTGGTATAGCCGGGTAATGTTTCGCCTGGCTCCAGGTGGATCACTGAGTTAGGTTTGATATCCATTGCTTTTGCTTCCTATATTCTTCTCGCGCTGGTTGTTCATTTGACACTAAAACAAGCGTCATACAATGGCAAGGTGTCAAGCCCAGCAGTAAATCACGCTTGCCAGCAAACCAGTTTCCTGCAGCCGGTTTGGCCGTTGATTTTTGCCAGCAATATTACCCGCTCGATGCCCGCCCTGGGCGTGAAATTGCCAGCAAAAAAGATTGCCGCTATCAAAGGTGTGGTTTATATTATCTGTATCGTACGATACAGATAATGGAGAAGCTTAATAGATGACTGAAAAAATCACTGACGAGGAACTGGCAGATTTGTTGGAGGCGCTCAAAAGAGCACATGGTATGGGCGTTTGTTCAAAGGCGGTTAAGCTGGCACAGCGTTGCGCTGATGTGTTCCCTGCTATTGTTGCAGAGTTACAGGAATATCGGAACGCCGCTAAGCGAACTTCAGCATGACAAGAGCCACGGAACGCGCTTACAGCGAGCTACAACAGGCGTTTGATTTCTATAACCAGCGCCTTTTTGACGGCGAACTCCCTGACTGTCTGATTACGTTCCAGCGCGGCAAGAACACAATGGGCTATTTCAGTTACAGGCGCTTTGTTGCTGCTGACGGCAGCGGCAGGATGATTGATGAAATCGCCCTCAATCCTGAATACTTCCCGGTGTACCCGCTTATTGAAGTCATGCAAACGCTGGTTCATGAGCAGTGCCATATGTGGCAGTACCACTACGGCAACCCGTCGCGTAAGACGTACCACAATGCGCAGTGGGCGGCAAAAATGGAAAGTATCGGACTTATGCCCTCCTCCACCGGGAGACCTGGTGGTGCGAAAGTCGGCCAGAAGATTAATGACTATCCGATCCCTGGTGGCCGCTTCCAGCGCGTCACACTGGAACTGTTCCAGGGGCAATTTGCTTTGAGCTGGTTTGATCGCTTCCCTGTCCAGGTCGAACAACAAAAAGATATGACCGCCGTAATAGAGCAATGGCGCGAAACGCTTGCTCTGGCGCATCAAAATGCTGAGGCCGGGATTGATATAGAAGCGGTGCTTTCTATGGCTCTGCTGCCGTCAGTGTCACCGCAGAACGGGAGCCATTCAGATGATATGGCCGGGAGCAATGACAATGATTTGTCAGTTGCAGCATTTGAGGACAAGCCAAAACGAAATAAAGTTAAATATCAGTGTCGCGGGTGTGGCGCTGCCGTGTGGGGCAAAGCCGGACTGAATATTGAATGCGGCGATTGCGAGCTGGCTTTCATCGAAAATTAATTGCCAGCAAATTTTCCCGGTCACATCTGTTGGCCAGTGTTTTTTGCCAGCAAAGTTTCTTCCCGGGTTCGCGCCGGCAGCGCAAAAATGACAGCAAAAGAGGGGTATCATGGGGCATTACACAATCAGAACGAATGACGACGAAGATCAGGCCATTAAAAAGGCGCAGGAAGCGACCGGACAGGCATCAGCCAGCAAAACCTTTATGACGGCTATCCTTGAGCTTCAGCGTAACAGAGACGAGATGGCGCAGCTACGGCGTGAACTGGCGCAGGAAAAAGCGCGGAGTCAGGAGCTGGTATCATCGGTAAAACAATTCCGTTCCAGCCTGAACAATCTGTTTGATCTGGCTGACAACCCTTAAATAACAAGGAGCGAAACGTGCATACCACAAATGCGATTATCCTGTGCCTGGTGTCATATCCCTGCATCGTTGCATGGGTTATCTATAAAAACAGATTTGTCGATTACTTGTTTTTAACTCTGCTTGCTTGTTTGGGGAGCATTTTTTCAGTCGTATTGTATAAACAGCCCGACTACTCATTGACCATATATCAGGCCGTTGCTGTCGGCTATGCTGCCGTGATCATGCCAACGGTGTTAGTTTTGAGTGTCGTTAATATCTTCATGGGAAAAGCAGAGAGAACGTGCAAATGAATACACTGGCTGCACTGGAAAATACGTTTCGTGATATGAGAAAGCATGGCTGCCAAACAGTCATGGTCACGCAGTCTTTAGCTGATTTTGGCCGCTACAGCTATAAACCGCGCCCTGCATTTCAGGACTGGATCGAACGGCTGAAGACTGGCGAACGTCTGCCGCGAGGCCGTTACTTTGTTGGCAAGAAGCCTGGTGGCCGCCTGGTGCTCATTGATGAATTGGGGGGAACATGGACAGAAAAAGTAACAGTGATTCATACCAACGCTGGATGATAGAGAAGGCTGACAAAAGGGAAAGGACGCAAATCAGTATGTCGTTCGTAAAGATGAAGGACGTACTTTTTAACGTGCTGGCTATCGGTACTGTTTTAGCAGCCCTGGTGGTGATCTTTTATGAAGTGCAAAGCAGCTTATAAATTGATGGCCGTTGACAATGAATGTCATACTACCTGACCGGGCAATGCCGGAAGATTTCTTTCACGGGTGATGGTTTGTGATCCCGGCATTGTTCCGGCGCTCTCTCGTAAATTCTCGCGCCCAATCCCCCTCGCAAAACCTCAGAATTCACGTAACGCACCGCGATTTCGGCAACCATCAACCCTAACGTCCTTATGTTGTTGGGTTTGCCGCAGAACAATTTATTCATTTAAAATAGATTTAAACGAAGCGGGAAACCGCAGACGTAAAAAAACCGACTGGTGAGGTCGGCTTTTTTACGGTTCCGGTGCGAGCTGGTAACTCAGCCCGGAAGGGAAACTCTCTACAACTGACAATAGTATGATAATCCGTGAAGCCTGATTATGCAATATGACGGGCAGTGACTGTGCGTTAACGGTTTGCCTGAACGTTAGATAAACGTATAATCAGAGGGTTAGCTCTGTGGTGAGTCTCTCCCTGCATTCCGCTAAATGCGGCATGAACAGGTTCAAAGTCCTGACAGGTAATACAGGTGGTGCTGGTTATCTGTGCTCTGGCAGGAGTGAGACTCTCTACAACTGACAAGACGAAGAGAAGCCGTGGTGACAGGCAGTGTAAGAGCAAGCCACGGTGTCTTTACTCCATTTATGGAGAAAACGGATGATTAACCTGTTAATCATCGTTCTGAGGGCGGTAGCGGCGCTTGCAAACGCGCTGATTGCCATTCTGGAACTGATCCGCCAGTTCATCGACTAATGAACACGGAAACGTAATTAAGGCCGGAGGAACACCACCTCCGGCCTTTAATAAAAATATAGTTTAGTTACAACATTCACTAGTCTGTACTAACCACCACACACCTGACCTTCTGCGCACAAGTTACCTTTAATCACTCCTAAACAGGCATTTCATGAAACTCCCCTGTTCTTGCATCGGTAACAGGGGTCTGACGCTCAGTGGAACGAAAACTCACGTTAAGCAACGTTTTCTGCCTCTGACGCCTCTTTTAATGGTCTCAGATGTCCTTTGGTCACCAGTTCTGCCAGCGTGAAGGAATAATGGCCGAGCATATTGATATGTCCGTGGCAAAGCGGGGAGAGGCGTGCGATATCTTCATCATTCAGTGTTTCACCCTGCGCCCGGAGATGATCCAGGGCTGCCTGCATATAAATAGTGTTCCATAACACGACGGCGTTAGTGACCAGCCCCAGTGTGCCCAGTTGATCTTCCTGACCGTCGGTATATCGTTTTCTTATCTCACCTTTTTGACCGTGACAGATGGCTCTGGCAACGGCATGGCGACTTTCTCCCCGATTAAGCTGGGTCAGAATGCGCCGGCGGTAATCTTCATCATCAATATAATTAAGCAGATACAGCGTTTTGTTGATGCGCCCCACTTCAATGATTGCCTGAGTCAGTCCGGAAGGACGTTCACTTTTCAGCAATGAACGGACCAGCACTGAAACCTGTACTTTGCCCAGCTTCAGGGAGCCAGCGGTCCGGATCATTTCGTCCCACTGAGGGGTTCTAGGGATTTTCCGTCCAAAAACGACAAAGTGCTCTGGAGGCCCCGCCGTCTGTGGCCTCCAGAGGGGTATTACTTTTTTCGAGATCCCTATTTGGGCTCTGTTTGAGTAAGATTTAGTCTTTTTGGGCTAAATCCATGGCATTCGAAGAACGTGTCCAAATCTTGTCCGAGGCAGAACAAGATGAGTTATATGGACCCCCCGCTTTCACCTCCGCCGACCAACGCTTCTTTTTCTCGCTGAACGATAAGGAACTGGCGATCGCTAAAAGCCTCCGTCATCGGGGCCAGCGTTACATGCTGGTGGTACTGCTGGGCTATTTCAAAGCCAAGCCGGTGGTGCTGAATCCCGGCTTTCATCAGATCAAGCAGGACCTCAAATACGTTTATCAAACCGTTCTACCAGGCCCAGGCTGTAGACCCTTTAATCTCACGCCAAAAGAGAACGAACGGATTTACCAACGTGTTTTCCAGCTCTGCAACTACCAGCGCTGAAATGTCAAAGACCATGGAGCGGCGTTGAGAGATTACTTATCCCAGCAAGCCAGAGCCTGGACAGCGCCTAGGCACCTCTTCGATGCGGCCAATGAATATTGTTCGGGGCAGAAGATCGCAATCCCTGCCTACAGCACGCTGCAAAAGATCATCAGTCAGGTGGTGGGAGACGAACAGGAACACATGGCCGCGCACCTTGAGCGTGCAATGTCACGCGGTCTTAAGCAAGCACTGGCGGAGCTCGTGAACGGCACAGGTCCACTGCCGTTCCGACAGTTGCGACAATCGGCTCGTAACTTCACCGGAACCGAGTTGGAGAAAGAACTGATTGTCTATCGCCATATCCAGCATTGGATGCCGGAAGTGGATCTGCTGTTGAGCACGCTATCACTGTCGCAGAAAAATCTGCAACACCTGGCAGAGAAAGTCGACTACTACGGTGCCAAACTGAAACGTCAAACCGTAGGCAGCCAATGGCTGTATTTATTGTGCTATCTTCAAACGCGATGGCAGCAAGCGCTGGAACGTATTGCCGATGGCTTTGTGCATCATGTCAGACAGACCAAACAGAAGGCAAAGGATTATGCGCAGGAAGCGGTGTTTAAGGATTGGCAAAAAGCAGCTAAAAATGTCAGCAAGGCAGCTGAAGTACTGCACCTGTTCATTGATGACAGCATTGATCTGCAACTACCGTTTGCAACAGTAAGACAGCAAGCACTGAGCCTGCTGACCAAAAGGGATCTGGAATCTGTATGTCTCTTCCTGAACGAGCAGCGACGATCGGTCGATGAAGCCATGTGGCAGTACTGCGACGAGAAAGAAAGTCTGCGGAAAGGTTTGCTGCGAGAGTTGTTCCTATGTCTGCGCTTCGAAGGCTGCGACGGCACCCAGCACTTAGCGGCCGCCTTGGCGAAAACACAAAACGAACTCAACGGCCAGGACGCTCAGTTGCAAACTGCCGACACCAGACTCCTTTCCAAAAAATCACGTGAATTCCTGCTGGATGGTGAAGGGAATATCCTGATCGATCGTTATGAGTGGTTCCTCTATCAACAGATTCCTGATCGCCTGAATGGCCAGCTGACGCTGCCTGATATCACTAAATACCGGGCACTCGACGCCGACCTGATCGACGGGGAACATTGGCGAAAAAACAAATATACGCTGCTTCAACAGAGCCATTTTACAAAATTAGCGGAGGAGCCTGAAAAGCTGATCAAACAGATGGCCATGGAATTGGATACCCGTTTGTACGAAGTCGGCGAATATCTTGAACAGGAAGACAACCGGAATATCATCTTGCGTAATCCGCAGGGTAAACGCTTCTGGCGCCTGCCTTCGGCCAGCAAACATCATCTGGTCAACAATCCCTTCTTCCAGCAAATTCCCACAACGGGGATTGCGGATGTACTGCGCATGGTTGATCGTGACACCGGTTTCATTGACTGCTTCGCTCATGTGCTGGGTTCCCAATCCAGAAGCCGTTCCCATGAATATGACCTGTTGGCAATTCTGGTCGGCAATGCAACCAATCAAGGCATTTACGGCATGGCACAGATCTCTGATCGTACCTATGATCAGCTCAGCACTATCCAGGCGAACTATCTTCGCCTGGAAACATTGAATGCTGCTAACGACAACATCAATAACGCGACAGCCAAGCTACCCATCTTCCGGTACTACAACATCCAGGAAGATGTGATCCACGCCAGTGCCGATGGTCAAAAGTTCGAAGCCCGGCGCGAGACCTTCAAAACCCGTTATTCGTCGAAGTACTTTGGCACTCAAAAAGGTGTTTCTGCCATGACCTTGATCGCCAATCACGCTGCGATCAACGCCAGAGTGATCGGCGCCAACGAACATGAATCGCACTACATCTTTGATTTGTTGATGAGCAATACGTCAGACATCATTCCGGATGTGCTCTCAACCGATACCCATGGGGTGAACCATGTGAACTTCGCGTTACTGGATCTGTTCGGATACCAGTTTGCCCCACGCTATGCCCAGGTTGGCAAAGTGATCAATGACATGTTTGATGTCAAGGAAGACAAAGAACACCGAATTCAGCTGTGCTTAAAAAAGCCAATCAATACCCATCGTATTGCGCAGCACTGGGATACCATCCAACGGATTGCAGTATCACTTAAGCAGCGGAAAACAACGCAAGCCACCTTGGTGAGAAAGCTCTCGGAGTACAAGCGCAATCACCCGCTGCTGGAAGCCCTGACGGAATACAATCGCCTGGTGAAAGCGAATTATCTACTGTGCTACATCGATGATGCCAGTTTAAGAAACTATGTTCAGCGCGCGCTGAACCGGGGAGAGGCCTATCACCAACTGCGTCGGGCCGTGAGCAGCGTCAATGGGGATCAGTTCCGGGGCAGTTCAGACGAAGAAATCCAGCTATGGAATGAGTGCGCTCGCCTGGTCACCAATGCCATCGTTTACTTCAACTCCAGGATACTCAGCCAGCTGTTGACCAGCTTCGAATACCAAGGAGATACCAAGAGAATAGATATCGTCAAACAGGCATCCCCTGTGGCCTGGCACAACATTAACCTCAAGGGGACTTACCACTTCGAATTGAGCGAAAAATTGCCAGATCTGGAGGAGCTTATGCGCTCAATCGAGGGATATTTACCCGTCAGCGAAAAGTAATACCCCTCTGGAGGCCACGGACGGCGCGGCCTCCAGAGCACTTTGTCGTTTTTGGACGGAAAATCCCTAGAACCCCATTATCTAAAAATACTTAATTGTCTTTTAACGTCGCTAAATTTTAAATAAATAAGTGAAGAGTGTTAGTGGAGCCACTGATTTAAAGTTGGCAGAGTAAAACTTGAAGTGCGACATAAACCACCTAATTAATTTAAAGGGTTTATGGAGTATATAAAATTGTCATACCATCATCTTAACTTTGAAGATCGTACTGCATTAATGCTTGAGTCAAGAAAAGAAGGCTTTTCAGCCAGAAAATTTGCTGAACTCATTAAAAGACATCCTAGTACGATCTATCGTGAGCTTAAAAGAAATAGCATCAATGACGTTTATCAAGCTCGATATGCTTCTGATAACACCTTCGCTAGACGTAGACGTGGTCACAGAAAACTCAAAATCGATTCAATCCTCTGGAAATTTATTGTTGAAGCGATCCGTTGTTTATGGTCTCCTCAGCAAATAGCAAAGCGTTTAAAGACATTTCCTGATTTGGATCAAACAATGAATGTAAGCCATACAACGATTTATTCAACGATACGAGCATTACCAAAGGGTGAGTTGAAAAAAGACTTATTATCCTGTCTACGTCATGAAAATAAAAAGCGAAAAGCTAACGGTGAACCTAAAAAAGATTCTATATTACAGGATATTAAAACTATTCATGAGCGCCCAGCCGAAGTTCAAGAAAGAAAAATACCGGGTCATTGGGAAGCTGATTTAATTAAAGGTAAAGACAATAAAAGTTCGATAGCAACACTTATTGAACGAAATACACGGCTCTGTATCTTGGCAACATTACCTGATGCAAAGGCAGAATCAGTGCGCAAGGCTTTAACTGAAGCTCTGAAATATTTACCTGCAGAACTGCGTAAAACGTTGACCTATGACCGTGGACGTGAGATGTCAGAACATAAAATACTCGAAGAAGATTTAGGCATAGATGTATATTTCTGTGACCCACATTCACCCTGGCAAAAAGGCACATGCGAAAATATGAATGGTTTAATTAGGCAATATTTACCTAAGGAAGGTGCGAACAAGTCCCTGATATGAGATCATGTTTGTCATCTGGAGCCATGGAACAGGGTTCATCATGAGTCATCAACTTACCTTCGCCGATAGTGAATTCAGCACTAAGCGCCGTCAGACCCGAAAAGAGATTTTCCTCTCCCGCATGGAGCAGATTCTGCCATGGCAGAATATGACCGCTGTCATCGAGCCGTTTTATCCCAAGGCGGGCAATGGCCGACGGCCCTATCCGCTGGAGACCATGCTGCGTATTCACTGCATGCAGCATTGGTACAACCTGAGCGACGGTGCCATGGAAGATGCCCTGTACGAAATCGCCTCCATGCGCCTGTTTGCCCGATTATCCCTGGATAGCGCCCTGCCGGATCGCACCACCATCATGAATTTCCGCCACCTGCTCGAGCAGCATCAACTGGCCCGTCAATTGTTCAAGACCATCAATCGCTGGCTGGCCGAAGCAGGCGTCATGATGACCCAAGGCACTTTGGTGGATGCCACCATCATTGAGGCACCCAGCTCGACCAAGAACAAAGAGCAGCAACGCGATCCGGAGATGCATCAGACCAAGAAAGGCAATCAGTGGCACTTTGGCATGAAGGCCCACATTGGTGTCGATGCCAAGAGTGGCCTGACCCACAGCCTAGTCACCACCGCGGCCAACGAGCATGACCTCAATCAGCTGGGTAATCTGCTTCATGGAGAGGAGCAATTTGTCTCAGCCGATGCCGGCTACCAAGGAGCGCCACAGCGCGAGGAGCTGGCCGAGGTGGATGTGGACTGGCTGATCGCCGAGCGTCCCGGCAAGGTAAAAACCTTGAAGCAGCATCCGCGCAAGAACAAAACGGCCATCAACATCGAATACATGAAAGCCAGCATCCGTGCCAGGGTGGAGCACCCGTTTCGCATCATCAAGCGGCAGTTCGGCTTCGTGAAAGCCAGATACAAGGGGCTGCTGAAAAACGATAACCAACTGGCGATGTTATTCACCCTGGCCAACCTGTTTCGGGCGGACCAAATGATACGTCAGTGGGAGAGATCTCACTAAAAACTGGGGATAACGCCTTAAATGGCGAAGAAACGGTCTAAATAGGCTGATTCAAGGCATTTACGAGAGAAAAAATCGGCTCAAACATGAAGAAATGAAATGACTGAGTCAGCCGAGAAGAATTTCCCCGCTTATTCGCACCTTCCCTAAAGGGATTGATTTAAATCAGGCAGATCAGCATTATTTAAATCAAGTTGCCATGTCACTGAATACTCGTCCTAGAAAGGCGTTAGATTGGCTTACACCATTAGAGAAATTTGCTCAGCTTGTTGATTATCATATGGCTTTTGAAACTGTCGCACCTCATGTTTGAATTCGCCCCATATTTTTGCTACAGTGAACCAAATTAAGATCATCTATTTACTAGGCCTCGCATTTGCGGGGTTTTTAATGCTGAATAAAAGGAAAACTTGATGGAATTGCCCAATATTATGCACCCGGTCGCGAAGCTGAGCACCGCATTAGCCGCTGCATTGATGCTGAGCGGGTGCATGCCCGGTGAAATCCGCCCGACGATTGGCCAGCAAATGGAAACTGGCGACCAACGGTTTGGCGATCTGGTTTTCCGCCAGCTCGCACCGAATGTCTGGCAGCACACTTCCTATCTCGACATGCCGGGTTTCGGGGCAGTCGCTTCCAACGGTTTGATCGTCAGGGATGGCGGCCGCGTGCTGGTGGTCGATACCGCCTGGACCGATGACCAGACCGCCCAGATCCTCAACTGGATCAAGCAGGAGATCAACCTGCCGGTCGCGCTGGCGGTGGTGACTCACGCGCATCAGGACAAGATGGGCGGTATGGACGCGCTGCATGCGGCGGGGATTGCGACTTATGCCAATGCGTTGTCGAACCAGCTTGCCCCGCAAGAGGGGATGGTTGCGGCGCAACACAGCCTGACTTTCGCCGCCAATGGCTGGGTCGAACCAGCAACCGCGCCCAACTTTGGCCCGCTCAAGGTATTTTACCCCGGCCCCGGCCACACCAGTGACAATATCACCGTTGGGATCGACGGCACCGACATCGCTTTTGGTGGCTGCCTGATCAAGGACAGCAAGGCCAAGTCGCTCGGCAATCTCGGTGATGCCGACACTGAGCACTACGCCGCGTCAGCGCGCGCGTTTGGTGCGGCGTTCCCCAAGGCCAGCATGATCGTGATGAGCCATTCCGCCCCCGATAGCCGCGCCGCAATCACTCATACGGCCCGCATGGCCGACAAGCTGCGCTGAGCCATGGCTGACCACGTCACCCCCAATCTGCCATCGCGCGATTTCGATGTGACAGAGGCGTTTTATGCGAAGCTGGGCTTTGCGACGAGTTGGAAGGATCGCGGCTGGATGATCCTGCAGCGCGGCGGTTTGCAGCTCGAATTCTTCCCCTATCCTGACCTCGACCCAGCTACGAGCTCGTTCGGCTGTTGCCTGCGGTTGGATGATCTCGATGCCATGGTGGCATTGGTGAACGCGGCGGGAGCCGAGGAAAAAAGCACCGGCTGGCCGCGCTTCAAAGCTCCGCAACTGGAGGCGAGCGGCCTGAGGATCGGCTACCTGATCGATCCCGACTGCACGCTGGTGCGGCTGATCCAGAACCCCGACTGACCGCATGCCCGCGAAAATCAAGATTTGCGGGATCAGCACACCCGAGGCGCTCGATGCGACCATCGCGGCGCGGGCGGACTATGCCGGGTTGGTGTTCTATCCAGCGTCGCCCCGTGCGGTTACGTCGAATGTCGCGGGCGCTTTGACATCGCGCGCAGCTGGCCAGATCGCCATGGTCGGTTTGTTCGTCGATGCGGATGATGCTGTCATCGCCGACGCACTGGTGGCAGCCAAGCTGAACGCGCTGCAGCTGCACGGTTCGGAATCGCCCGAACGCGTGGCCCAGTTGCGCGCGCGGTTTGGCAAGCCGGTGTGGAAGGCGCTGCCCGTCGCCAGCGCCAGCGATGTCGCACGCGCCGCAGCCTATGCCGGGGCGGCGGACTTGATCTTGTTCGACGCCAAGACCCCCAAAGGCGCGCTGCCCGGCGGCATGGGGTTGGCGTTCGACTGGTCGCTGCTGGCCGGATATCGCGGTGCCTTGCCGTGGGGGCTGGCAGGCGGGCTAAATCCGACGAATGTTGCCGAGGCGATTGCGCGCACCGGAGCGCCGCTGGTCGATACCTCCAGCGGCGTCGAAAGCGCGCCGGGCGTCAAGGATACCGACAAGATTACCAATTTCGCCTTTGCGGTGCGCTTGGCCTAAATCGCGTCGATCAATAGGCGTCGTTCAGCGCAAAGATCGGCTTGCGGGTGCGCCACTGCCCTCGGGTGAAGTCGGGAAAATCTAACGTGCGATTGCCCTCAGCAATCGATTGTTCCGACAGAGGCGTGATCGCGCTCCAGGCCAGCGCGTCGTAAATGTCGATTGGCATCGGGGCCTTGGCCTTCAGCGCCTCGACAAAAGCGTGGATCACGAACCAGTCCATCCCGCCATGCCCGGCCCCTGCCGCCAGATCGGCGTAGCGTTTCCATAGCGGGTGATCGTATTTCGCAAACCAGCCCTCGGCAGGCTCCCAGCGGTGCGGCTGTGGGCTCTTGCCCTCCAGATAGATCGACTTGTTGACGTCCATCCACAGCCCCTCGGTGCCTTGCACCCGAAAGCCGAGAGAATAGGGGCGCGGCAGCGAGGTGTCGTGGCACAGCATGATCGTTTCACCATTAGTGCAGCCGATCATGGTGTTGACCACATCACCCAGTGCGAATTTCACCTCGGCGTTGGGATGATCGGCAGAGCCGTTCTTGACGACATAATCATGCAGCCCGCGCGCCTTACAGCCGAAGCCGCCAGCGCCCGCTTCGCCCGGCAACGCGACCTTCAGGGTGCGGGTCTGCGGCGGGTAGCACACGCCGGCATCGGCGCAGCCCTGGTACTTCACGGTCAGGGTGGTCGCGCTCGCGCCGGCCGCGGGCGTGCCGGTGAGGGTGCCGAGCAATTCCTTGCGGTAGGTTTCGACGTCGCCGAAGAATTCGTCGCGGTAGGCCTTGCCCTTCGGCAGCGCCATGGTCGCGCCGGTGAAGGCGGCATCGGCCTTGACCGAGGTGCGGTGCCGGTACAGGTAATAGCCGTCGGCGATCCGCCAGCGCACCTCGATGCGGTCCGGCGCGGTGGCCTGCGCGGACAGGACGAAGACCTCGTCGACCGGCGGCAGTTCGAAGTCCTGGGCGACGGCCGAGGTCGCGGGCAGCGCAAGCAGCAGGGCGAGCCCGGCCAGCCAGCGGCGCAGGCGGATCGTGGATGCGGTCATTGGCTCAGTTTACCGGTCGGCTCTCGGCGGCCAGCCATTGCAGGTATTCGGGCAGGCCGGACGCGGCTTCGACCGCGAGCAGCTCCGGGAGTTCGTAGGGATGCAGTTGGCGCAGGCGTTCCTGCAGGGCGGGGTAGGCCTCGGCACTGGTCTTGACCAGCAGCAGGACCTCGGCCGCGGCCTCGACCTTGCGTTGCCAGCGATAGACCGAACGCAGGCCGGGCAGGAGGTTGACGCAGGCGGCCAGGCGCTCGGCCACCAGCGCGGTGGCGATGCGCTCGGCGCTGTCGGCGTCGGGACAGGTGCAGAAGCAGATCAGGGCGCTCACCGGCATAGGGTAGCGGCTGCCCCGATCCGGCGGGCCTGGCGGACATCCGCGTGCGGCCCTTGAAAGTCGGCGGGCCCGCCCCATCTCGGTGGCATGCCGGGTTCGCCCGGTTCTGTTGTCCGCGGTTTGGCACTCGCTTCGCGCGACTGCTAAAATCGCCGGGTTTTTCCACGTCAATCAACCATTTACCGAGGTTGCCATGTCCAATATCAAGCCGCTGCACGACCGCGTGGTCATCAAGCGCATGGAAGAAGAGAAGCTGTCCGCCGGCGGGATCGTGATCCCGGATTCGGCCACCGAGAAGCCGATCAAGGGCGAAGTCGTCGCCGTCGGCACCGGCAAGGTGCTGGACAACGGCCAGGTCCGCGCGCCGCAGGTCAAGGTCGGCGACAAGGTGCTGTTCGGCAAGTACAGCGGCACCGAAGTGAAGCTGGACGGCGTCGAGCTGCTGGTGGTGAAGGAAGACGACCTGTTCGCGATCCTCGGCTGATCGCGCGTCGCTCCCACACATTTCTCATCCGAATAATTTTTCGAGGTAATTCGCAATGGCTGCCAAGGACATTCGTTTCGGCGAAGACGCGCGCTCCAAGATGGTGCGCGGCGTCAACGTGCTCGCCAACGCCGTGAAGGCGACCCTCGGCCCGAAGGGCCGCAACGTCGTGCTGCAGAAGAGCTACGGCGCGCCGACCATCACCAAGGACGGCGTCTCCGTCGCCAAGGAAATCGAACTGGCTGACGCGTTCGAGAACATGGGCGCGCAGATGGTGAAGGAAGTCGCTTCCAAGACCTCCGACAACGCCGGCGACGGCACCACCACCGCCACCGTGCTGGCGCAGGCGTTCATCCGCGAGGGCATGAAGGCGGTCGCCGCCGGCATGAACCCGATGGACCTGAAGCGCGGCATCGACCAGGCGGTGAAGGCCGCGGTCGGCGAACTGAAGTCGCTGTCCAAGCCGTCGTCGACCAGCAAGGAAATCGCCCAGGTCGGCGCGATCTCCGCGAACTCGGATGCCAACATCGGCGACCTGATCGCGCAGGCGATGGACAAGGTCGGCAAGGAAGGCGTGATCACGGTCGAGGAAGGCAGCGGCCTGGACAACGAACTCGACGTGGTCGAGGGCATGCAGTTCGACCGCGGCTACCTGAGCCCGTACTTCGTCAACAACCAGCAGTCGATGTCGGCCGACCTGGATGATCCCTTCATCCTGCTGTACGACAAGAAGATCTCCAACGTGCGCGACCTGCTGCCCGTCCTCGAGGGCGTGGCCAAGGCCGGCAAGCCGCTGCTGATCGTGGCGGAGGAAGTCGAAGGCGAAGCGCTGGCGACCCTGGTGGTCAACACCATCCGCGGCATCGTCAAGGTCTGCGCGGTGAAGGCCCCGGGCTTCGGCGACCGTCGCAAGGCGATGCTGGAAGACATGGCGATCCTGACCGGCGGCGTGGTGATTTCCGAGGAAGTCGGCCTGTCGCTGGAGAAGGCCACCATCAAGGACCTCGGCCGCGCCAAGAAGATCCAGGTGTCGAAGGAAAACACCACCATCATCGATGGCGCCGGCGAAGGCGCGGGCATCGAGGCGCGCATCAAGCAGATCAAGGCGCAGATCGAGGAGACCTCCTCCGACTACGACCGCGAGAAGCTGCAGGAGCGCGTGGCCAAGCTGGCCGGCGGCGTTGCGGTGATCAAGGTCGGTGCCGCCACCGAAGTCGAGATGAAGGAAAAGAAGGCGCGCGTCGAAGACGCCCTGCACGCGACCCGTGCGGCCGTCGAGGAAGGCATCGTCCCGGGCGGCGGCGTCGCCCTGATCCGTGCCAAGGCGGCGATCGCCGGCATCAAGGGCGTGAACGAAGACCAGAACCACGGCATCCAGATCGCCCTGCGCGCGATGGAAGCCCCGCTGCGCGAGATCGTGACCAATGCCGGCGATGAGCCGTCGGTCATCCTCAACCGCGTGGTCGAAGGTTCGGGTGCGTTCGGCTACAACGCCGCCAACGGCGAGTTCGGCGACATGATCGAGTTCGGCATCCTGGACCCGACCAAGGTCACCCGCACCGCGCTGCAGAACGCCGCGTCGATCGCGGGCCTGATGATCACCACCGAAGCGATGGTGGCCGAGGCCCCGAAGAAGGACGAGCCGGCGATGCCGGCCGGCGGCGGCATGGGCGGCATGGGCGGCATGGATTTCTAAGCCCCGCGATCCATCAAGCAAGACCACAAAGCCCGGCCTCGTGCCGGGCTTTGTGCGTTCTGGCGTCCGAGGCGGGAGACTTCCTACCCGCCCCGCGGCAATGTCTGACGCGAAGATCAGAAAACGCCGATATGAACGCGTGCTCGCGGGCGCAACCCTGAGCAGCCGTCCCTGCAACGGAGCGCTGCGTGCCGCGCCTGACCGCACCCCGGCGGCAGGCCGAGGTGTGCGCGCCACTGCCGGCCGCCCACGCCGCTGCGCGTTACGCGCGCCACCTGCCCGAGCGCACGCTGCTGTACGCGCTAGTGCAGGCGCACTACCCGGACTTCATCGCGCGTCTTGAGGCCGAAGACCGCCCGCTGCCCGAGTATGTGCGCGAGGAGTTCGAGACCTACCTGCGCTGCGGCGTGCTCGAGCACGGCTTCCTGCGCGTGGTCTGCGAGCACTGTCGTGCCGAGAGGCTGGTGGCGTATTCCTGCAAGAAGCGCGGGCTGTGCCCGAGCTGCGGCGCACGGCGCATGGCCGAGTCGGCGCGGCATCTGGTGGACGAGGTGTTCGGCCCGCGGCCGGTGCGGCAATGGGTGCTGAGTTTCCCGTACCCGTTGCGCTTCCTGTTCGCCAGCAAGCCTGAGGCGATCGGCCCGGTGCTGGGCATCGTGCATCGTGTGATCGCCGGTTGGCTTGCCGATCAGGCCGGCGTGCCGCGGGATACGGCGCAATGCGGCGTGGTGACCCTGATCCAGCGCTTCGGCAGCGCGCTGAATCTCAACATCCACTTCCACATGCTGTGGCTCGACGGCGTGTACGAGGACACCACCGAGCGTCCGCAGCGCAAGCCGCGCCTGCACCGCACCCGTGCGCCCACATCGGCGCAACTGACGGAACTGGCCAACACCATCGCGCATCGCGTGTGCCGGCACCTGTCGCGCCGCGGCTGGCTCGAAGGCGAAGACGAATCCGTGTTCCTGTCCGACAGCGCGGGTAGCGACGACGGCATGGATGGGCTGCGGATGAGTTCGATGACCTACCGCATCGCCACCGGTCGCGACGCTGGCCGCAAGGTCGTCACGCTGCAAACGCTGCCTGGCGACGCCGGTCCGCTGGAGGGCGACGCCGGCAAGGTCGGCGGCTTCTCGCTGCATGCCGGCGTGGCCGCGGAAGCACACGAAAGCCACAAGCTCGAAAAGCTGTGCCGCTACATCACGCGCCCGGCGATCAGCGAGCAGCGGCTATCGATCTCGCCACAGGGCAGGGTGCGTTACCAGCTCAAGACGCCGTGGCGCAATGGCACCACGCATGTCGAATGGGATGCGGTGGACTTCATCGCCAAGCTGGCGGCACTGGTCCCGCCGCCACGCGCGCATCTCACCCGCTTCCACGGCGTATTCGCCCCGAATGCAAACCTGCGCGCGCAGCTGACGCCCTCGGGGCGCGGCAGGCGGCCTGCGGGCGATGCGGCGCCAGTGGACGTCAGCGCCCACGACGAGCCGCGCAGCCCCGAGCAGAAGCGCCGTGCGATGAGCTGGGCGCAACGGCTCAAGCGGGTCTTTTCCATCGACATCACCACCTGCGCCCACTGCGGCGGCGCGGTGCGGATCGTCGCCAGCATCGAAGACCCCAAGGCCATTCGCGCCATCCTCGCCCACTTCGAGAAACACGGCGCGCTGGAGCAAGCGCACTACCGGCCCGCAGCGCGCGCCCCGCCGCCCGCCGCGTGATGAGGCGCCGGCCACACAGCCGGCAGCCAAGCCAGAGTCCGATCCGATGCGGCCACGACCCCGCAGGGCTGCGCTCGGCCCTGTGCCGGGATTCGGTGAGAAATGGCTACGCACTGAGCCGCTGCGTGGCCCCGCGATGTCGAAAACCCACGCATGAACCCCCGATCTGTGCCCGATCTGTGCCCAAAGCGGCGCTTGCGCGGCCGCTTCCTACCCGCCAGACTCGCCAAAAAGGGCGGTTGAACTTCCTATACCCATATCCCACTTTAGGTTTGGCAGCACCTTTTCAATCAGGTGGTTGTTTACACCAATCCAGCTATTGGCCAATTGAATATTGGTTTCGTCTACTTTTTTTGATTTTTTAAACAGCTTGGTAAAACCGAGTGCCAAAACAGGGGGACCATGTAAAAACGTGCTTCCTGTAATGACTGAACCAACTGTGAGTCCTTTACTGACTTTTTGCGGCACTGTTGCAAAGTTAGCGATGAGGCAGCCTTTTGTCTTATTCAAAGGCCTTACATTTCAAAAACTCTGCTTACCAGGCGCATTTCGCCCAGGGGATCACCATAATAAAATGCTGAGGCCTGGCCTTTGCGTAGTGCACGCATCACCTCAATACCTTTGATGGTGGCGTAAGCCGTCTTCATGGATTTAAATCCCAGCGTGGCGCCGATTATCCGTTTCAGTTTGCCATGATCGCATTCAATCACGTTGTTCCGGTACTTAATCTGTCGGTGTTCAACGTCAGACGGGCACCGGCCTTCGCGTTTGAGCAGAGCAAGCGCGCGACCATAGGCGGGCGCTTTATCCGTGTTGATGAATCGCGGGATCTGCCACTTCTTCACGTTGTTGAGGATTTTACCCAGAAACCGGTATGCAGCTTTGCTGTTACGACGGGAGGAGAGATAAAAATCGACAGTGCGGCCCCGGCTGTCGACGGCCCGGTACAGATACGCCCAGCGGCCATTGACCTTCACGTAGGTTTCATCCATGTGCCACGGGCAAAGATCGGAAGGGTTACGCCAGTACCAGCGCAGCCGTTTTTCCATTTCAGGCGCATAACGCTGAACCCAGCGGTAAATCGTGGAGTGATCGACATTCACTCCGCGTTCAGCCAGCATCTCCTGCAGCTCACGGTAACTGATGCCGTATTTGCAGTACCAGCGTACGGCCCACAGAATGATGTCACGCTGAAAATGCCGGCCTTTGAATGGGTTCATGTGCAGCTCCATCAGCAAAAGGGGATGATAAGTTTATCACCACCGACTATTTGCAACAGTGCCGGCGGTTCTCACTTTATGGCACGCAAGTTGGAAGAGTTGGGGCATTCCCCAAAGCTGATATCACCACAATTTGTCCGCCCGTTCGTTAAAAGCAATAAAAACGACTTTGTCGACGCCGAAGCTATTTGTGAAGCTGCATCGCGTCCGTCTATGCGTTTTGTGCAGCCCAGAACGGAATCTCAGCAGGCAATGCGGGCTCTGCATCGTGTCCGTGAATCCCTGGTTCAGGATAAGGTAAAAACAACCAATCAAATGCATGCTTTTCTGCTGGAATTTGGCATTAGCGTTCCCCGAGGAGCTGCCGTTATTAGCCGACTGAGTACCCTTCTTGAGGATAATAGTTTGCCTCTTTACCTCAGCCAGTTATTGCTGAAATTACAACAGCATTATCACTATCTTGTTGAGCAGATTAAAGATTTGGAATCCCAGTTGAAACGAAAGTTGGACGAAGATGAGGTTGGACAGCGCTTGCTGAGCATTCCCTGCGTCGGAACACTGACAGCGAGTACTATTTCAACTGAGATTGGCGACGGGAAGCAGTACGCCAGCAGCCGTGACTTTGCGGCGGCAACAGGGCTTGTACCTCGGCAGTACAGCACGGGAGGTAGGACGACATTGCTGGGAATTAGTAAGCGAGGTAATAAAAAGATCCGAACTTTGTTGGTTCAATGGTAATCCCCCCATTTTTTGGAGCACTCAAAAGTAGAGGTCATGCGGCCTGTGCCAAGCGCTGTTTCGGCGTGTAGCCGCCCAGCGCCATATTGGGCCGCTCATGGTTATAAACCCACAGCCAGTTCGTGGCAAATTCCTGTAACTCATTCAGTGACTCAAACAGGTAATGGCCCAACCAGTCGTAACGCACAGTGCGGTTAAATCGCTCTATGTAGGCATTCTGCTGCGGGTTGCCTGGCTGGATATACCTCAGCGCAATCCTCTTCTGCTGCGCCCATTGCTTGAGCTCTTCGCTGATGTATTCCGGACCATTATCACAGCGGATAGCGGCTGGTTTGCCCCGCCACTCGATGACCTGCTCCAGCACCCGTTTGACTCGCGAGGCAGGCAAGGAAAAATCCACCTCGATGCACAGTGCTTCGCGATTGAAGTCATCGATCACATTAAACAACCGCACCGAACGACCATCGCTGAGCTGGTCATGCATAAAGTCCATCGACCAACAGTGATTCGGTTGGTCAGGGACTGCCAACGGCTCCGGCTTGGCCCGCACTAGCCGCTTCTTGGGTTTTATCCGCAGATTGAGCTCTAGCGCCCGATAGATCCGGTAGACCCGCTTGTGGTTCCAGCCAAAGCCTTTGACGTTACGCAGGTACAGGAAGCACAGTCCGAAACCCCAGTTGCGCTGGTTGGCGGTGAGGCGCAGCAGCCAGTCGGCAATCTCCTGGTTTTCATCAGCCAGCACGGGCTGATAACGGTAGCAACCCTCGCTCACCTTGAACACCTGGCAAGCCAGACGGATAGAAATGGCGTAATGAGCCACAGCCTTGGTCGCCATCTCCCTGCGGGCAGATGGCGTCACCACTTTTTTGCCATCGCCTCGGAGATGATCTCAGCCTTTAGGCGCTCCTCGGCATACATCTTCTTAAGGCGACGATTTTCCTCTTCCAGCTCTTTGAGGCGCGCCATGAGAGAGGCATCCATGCCACCGAATTTGGAGCGCCACTTGTAGAAGGTGGCGGAGCTGATGCCATGCTCACGGCAGAGCTCAGGGACGGGTGAACCAGACTCGGCCTGCTTGAGGATGGCGATGATCTGTGCATCGCTAAAGCGTGATGTTTTCATGTAGAACCTCCTGCGTTCAAGATACGAGAAAATTCTACTTATGAGCACCTCAGTTTTTCGGGGGGATTACCCAATGTGCCAGGGTATTCATACAAAAACTGGAACACCAGTCTGGCAAATTGGCCGATTGGGTCAGGGATTTACTGTGCCGGAAAAGCAACTTTGTCGTCACTTGTGCTCTGGCAAACAAGCTGGCCAGAATAGCCTGGGCCCTAACGGCACGACAGCAAACTTATGTAGCATAACGGCAGAAATACACCGGTTTAAAGAATTACTGATCTGGTTTTGCGAATACTGATATTGATGATACTAACGGCCCACCGGCCTGTTGAGGAACCTGTAAAACGGAAAGGCTCATTGAAGCCGTATATTTTCTGGAGGTTCATCAGGCGCGGAACTCATCAAGGCGCGGGAATAAAATCCCATTCAGACGCCGGATAGATTCAAGCAAGCCAACTTGTCGTCAAAATCGGTGTTGCAAAAACGGGAGTGACCATAGATTCCGTTTTCTGAGGTGACCCCCAAGAGGACGAAGGGCTTTGTTCCACACAAACAATTCCAATCGACTACCGCATAATATAGAATTACGGTAATTACCGTATTACGATAATTACCATAAACATTACAGTTTAAAAGGAATGCGCTCATGGCTAGAAAATTAGTTGAGTTTAACGATGTAGCGGCAGCAGCCCAAAAGCTCAAGGACGCCGGTAAACGCCCCACTGTCATCGCAATCAGGGACCTCCTTGGTAAGGGGAGCTTCACCACCATTTCGACATACCTCAAGCAGTGGTCAGAGGAACACTCTCTCGATGAAGAGCCGGTTGAGGTTGTCCTGCCAGAATCAGTTATGAGCGATGCAGAGCTATTCCTGCGGAAGATCTACACGGTAGCGAAAACAAGCGCCGATGAGCAGCTTGAGCGCGAGCGTGAACAGCTACGACAGAGAGAGCTTGAGTACCAGGAAGACATGCAGCAAGCCGTGGACATGGCAAATGATGCCACCGAACGGGCTGAACTACTGGAAGAGCAGCTTGAATCTCTCACCAACAAAAAAACAGAGCTCGATGCAGCCCTTGGTAAGGCAGAAAACTCGCTATCCCTCAAGTCTGCTGAGCTGGAACGCTCACAGGCTGACGTCGATAAGCTGGAGAAGAGGCTCGTTGAGTTGGAAGGCAAACTGGAAGCGAAAGCAGCCGATCTGGCCCGAGCACAGGATCGCTTGGAGCAGGCTGAAAGTGAAAATCGCTCTTTGAGCCAAAAATTGGCAACTACAGAGGGTGAGTTGGCATTGCAAAAAGGCAAGAGTATAGAGCAGACAGAAAAGCTCCGGGCAGCTCAGGAACAAAGTACATCCCTAAAAGAACAGCTCGAAAATGCACAGGCCAAACTGGCCCAATCACAGGACTCCCTTGCCACGGCCAAAGCTCATGGCGAATCTGCTGAACGAGAGTGCCAGCGCCTATCTGGAGAGGTAGAAAAGCTGGAAACCAAACTGTCCAGCGCCGAAGCAGAAGCTCGCTCTCTTGTTCAAGACAAAGGCATGATCGCTGGTCAGTTGCAGGAAAAAGACCAGCAGGCCAAGAGCCTCGAACAAAGACTGACTGATGCGCTGACCAAAATTTCTGGGTTGGAGCAAGAGCGAATTAAAGCTGGTGGGGGAGAGAAAAAGAAAGAGGAAAACTGATGGCAAGAAAGGCTAAGTATTCAGAGGAATGGCGAAGCAGAGCTGCGGCTCTTCAAACCGAGATTGAGGAGGCTATGACACTAGCCACCTCATCTATTGGTGACTATAGCTGGTTACACCGCCTTCATAGCTGGGTTATGGAGGTGGCTCAAGGTAAAGCCCCGGACTGGTGGACAGACTTGGATTGTGAAGTATCCCTTCCCCGAGAAGAGAAGCGTGTCAGCACGTTCCTTTCGACACAAAAGAAGCGCATCACACTCCAGATGTGCTTGTCGTAGGGGGCCTCATGAAGCAACTTCCTCGTGACACACCAGAGCAATCGCTGATCACTCAGTACAAAGGATCTCGCCTTGTCGTTAAGGCCTATGCTGGCACGGGCAAAACCACCACACTGGTGAAATACGCTCATAACAACCTCGACTCTCGCATCCTCTATCTGGCATACAACCGGGCCATCCGCGATGAGGCCAGAGAAAAATTTCCTGCAAACGTTGACTGCAAAACGTCCCACCAGCTTGCCTACGCCACTATAGGAAGGGGCTACCATCACAAACTCACAGGCAACCTAAGACTCACCGATATTGCTCAAGCGGTTAATACCAAAAACTGGACGTTTGCCAAAGATATTCTCGACACACTCAACGCCTTCATGTGCAGTGCAGATATGCGGATTCTTTATACGCATTTTGCTCGTGCCGATACAGGCAAGGTACTTACATCCAAACAGGAGAGATACCAAATCCAGGTAGTCGAAGGTGCAGAACTGATATGGAAGCGGATGACCAACCTTCAAGATCCGTTCCCGACCGTACACGACTGCTACCTCAAACAGTATCAGCTCGGGATGCCGAATCTGTCTCGTCGGTACACCACCATTCTTTTTGATGAGGCCCAAGACGCCAACCCGGTCACAAGCAGCATCGTCCTACAGCAGAAATGCAAGGTAATCCTGGTTGGAGATCGCCACCAGCAGATCTATAGGTTCAGAGGTGCAAACAACGCTCTTGATAGCAAAGAGCTCATGAACGCCGACCAACTCTATCTCACGCATAGCTTCCGCTTTGGCCCCAACGTGTCGCTGGTGGCAAACGCCCTTCTTGAACTCAAAGGCGAAACACGCCCTGTGGTTGGCCGGGGACCGGCAGATCAGGTAGTCATGTTCTTGCCTGGTGATGTCGGTCATCGCGCAATACTTCACCGAACCGTCATGGGTGTTATCGAGACAGCGCTCTCTGCGACTGAATCCGGATCACAAGTGTTTTGGGTTGGTGGCATCGACGCTTATCAGATCAATGAGCTCCAGGATTTGTACTGGTTCTCGATGGCCGAGCCAGACCGTGTAAAAAACAAGAAGCTGCTTGATGAATATGAAGACTACTTTGAGTATCAAGAAGTAGCGAAGGCCACCAAAGATCCTGAGATGATGAGGGCCGTCAAGATCATCAATAGCTATGATGAAATCCCTGAGCGCCTCACCACTCTTCGACGTAATACAGTCAAAGAAGAATTTGGGGCCGACATTACAGTCTCAACAGCTCATCGGTGCAAGGGGTTAGAGTGGGACTTTGTTCAGCTCTATGACGATTTTCCGGATGTCCTGGACCCGGAGCTCGACCCAATGGCCCGAGACGATGAAATAAACCTGCTCTACGTCGCATCCACAAGAGCGATGCGAATCCTCGCGTTAAATAGCGCGGTTGAGATGGTTATCCGCTATATCACCCAAAAGCGCATGGTCGAGAAGCAGATGAAGATGGCCGCAATGGCAACAGAAGTTGAAGGGAACACGACCAAATAGTTTGGTCAATTCTTTCACATGTGAAAGTTGACAAATAAAACGCTCAAAGCGCCCTAAATGGGCGCTTACACCTGCCTAATTTCACGCCGCCCACCTCTACCATATCGAGCATGGGAAAATACGTGCGTGAGACTATGAAAAGATCACCTTTGGATTTACTGCTCCTTGCAGCGCTCACGCTAGGGGCATCACACCAGGCTTGGGCTCAAGATGGCACAAGATCTGGCTTTTATGAGCGCAAAGAAGAGGGTTGGTTCTGGTACAAGGAAGAACCAAAAGAGCCGGAGAAGAAGCCAGAAAAGCCCAAACCAAAGCCTGTGCCAGAGGCGAAGCTAACACCGCCGCTGCCTGCTGCTCCGCTACCAAGCGGTCCAGAAATGTTTTCGGCAGAATGGTTCCGGGAAAACTTACCCAAGTACAAAGACCTTGCCTGGGACAATCCTACCGTTGAAAACGTCAGGACGTTTCTCTACTTGCAGAGATTTGCGATAGATCGCTCTGAACAGTTTTCCGATGCTACAGAGCTGGCGGTTGTGGGTGATCCGTTCCTGGATGAGATCACTCGACGTCCTGCGGCCACATTTGCCTCACAACAGGTTGATCGTGACGCCGGTAATGCCAAAAACAAGCTGCTAAAAAGCGTAGCCGACCGAGTGGGAATATTCTTCTTCTACAAGTCCGACGATGAATACAGTGACTTGCAAGCACCGCTAATCAAGATGCTTGAACAAGGAGAAGGCTTCTCGATCATTCCAGTTTCTATGGACGGCAAACCTCTCCCGAACGGGCTTTTCCCCCACTACAAGACCGATGAAGGCCATGCCAAACAACTTGGCATTGTGACCTTCCCTGCTGTTTACCTCGCATCTCCAGACGGTCAGTTCGCACCTATAGGACAAGGACCAATGTCTCTTCCTGAGTTGAATCACAGGATTTTGGTCGCCGCAAAACGCAACGGCTGGGTCACAGACGAAGAGTTCAATCGTACACGCCCGGTACTCAACCTAGAAAACAACATAGCCGAACGCTTGGCCTCACCAGAGCTGGGCTCTGACCTCAAACAGTTATCCCAAGCGAGCGGTGATAAAGACAACTTTGTGCCACCGGAGCAACTCATGAAGTACATCCGGGAAAAATTACAGGAGAACTAAGATGGTCACGCACAAGACTGTAAAAAGGAGCCTGCTTGCCCTGAGTGTAGCGGCTACTCTCTTCATCGCCCCGACAGAGGCAATAGCCGCTAACGGACTCCAGTCTCAGATGGATAAACTCTTCAATGAGATGAGCAACACAACACCACCAGGAGTTTATGAAAGCCAACGGCGTGGCGTTCTAGCTGGTGGCCGGTTCACTGCCAAGACTCGACTCTTTGACGAGAACCTAGTTAGCCTTGCCCCACCATCGTGGAAAGCTGGTTGTGGGGGCGTCGATCTGTTCGGCGGCTCTCTTTCCTTCATTAACGCAGATCAAATTGTCCAGCTCCTCCGGGCTGTCGCAGCAAACGCCAAGGGATATGCCTTCCAGCTTGCGCTCGACAACGTTTTTCCGGACGGAGCCAAGTGGATAGAGAACTTCCAGAAGAAAGTACAAGCGCTCAACCAACATCTGGGCAATTCCTGCCAGCTCGCTCAAGGTTTCGTGAACGACCTAACCAGTGGCATGGATCTCAAACACAAAACTGATGCTTCCATCACCGCTACAACATCCGGCCTGTATGAAGATTTCTTCGGATCCAAGCAGGAAACCAGTGGCAAGAGTCCCCTAGAGGAACTGAAAGCTAACAAGCCTGACGAATACAACAAGATGATTGGCAACATCGTCTGGAAGCAACTCAAGAGCAACAACGCCAATACTTGGTTTCAATACGGGGATAACACGCTGCTTGAAGCGATCATGTCTTTAACCGGCACAGTCATCATTGGTGATCTGGTAAACGACCCGAACTCAACCGGCTCGGGGGCGAAAACAACGCCTCTGACAACCTTACCAGGCAACAAGATCACCTTGTCAGACCTGATCTCGGGCGGTTCTGTTGAGATCTATTCATGTGATTCTGATACGACCAACTGCCTGAGTGCTGGCACCAGCAATAAAACTGTCGTGCTCAAAGGCATCAAGAACCAGATCACCGACATGCTGTTAGGAACCAGCTCTACACCGGGCGTCATCTACAAATACGCAACGAACTCTGGAACCTTAACCGATCCAGAAAAGGCCTTTGTTTCTAACCTCCCTGGAGGCATTGGCACCATCGTTCGTAACTTGTCTGTCCTTTCACAAGATGGCGCAAACCTGTTCGCAACAGAGTCATCGGGAGCGATTGCACTGACGATGATGTATAGCTTCTCGGAAGAGTTTTTCCGCGCAGCTCGCATTGCAATGGCTAATAGCAAGTCGCCCTACAAGAAAGAGGCGCTGGAGCTTCTCGCCCAATCGCAACAGCAAATCCGTGATGAATACACAATCTTGTCCTCTCAATATGGCGATCTATCAAGCCAGATTGAGAAATACAACAACCTCCTGGACAACATCCGCAAGCAAAAATACATGCTCGCAACTTTGTCTAACCCTCCTAGCACGAACTAAGGGGCCATTGGAATGGGAGCTTTTTCAATCCACTCTATCGGTGACTCTGCTTTTCTGGAGCAAATCCTGATTGCAGTATCAATGATCACCGGCACCGGAGACTTCGAGAAGATGGTCAGTATTGGCCTGCTTCTTGGGATCTTGATGATCTGTATCCAGTCCGTCTTTCAAGGCGCGAAGCAAATCAATATCCAGCAAGTGCTGGTAGGTTGGATCATATATGCCTGTTTCTTCGGCCCGACCACAACGGTGACTATCGAAGACGCTTACACAGGGCAGGTCCGAGTCGTCGCCAATGTGCCTATTGGAGTAGGCTTTGCTGGTGGTGTCATATCTAACGTGGGATACACCATCACCAATTTGTTTGAAACTGGATATGGCGTAATCGTACCCAATGTCACGGAAAGCCACTTCTCAGAAACACTGAAACTTTTGAATGACGTTAGACGGCGGGCCTATGACACCGGGGTTTTCACTGCGCTTAACTCAGCAAATGGTGGCGGCTATGTTGACGTAAGACGTTCCTGGAACAATTACATCCGGGAATGCACATTAACCAAAGTTGATCTCAACCTAATGTCCCTTGATGAGTTGATGAATCGTTCAACCGACACGGCTTTGCGGTTCAACTCTCAGCTCTACGGAACCCGGTTGTATTTGTCCACATCCAACCCTGACGGCACTGACTACACATGTACCGATGGATGGGTGGCTATTAGCACAGCAACTGCCAACCTAAGCAGCCCGGTTGTTGTTGATGCTCTAAACAGCCTGCTGGGTATTGACACATCAACCGGAGACAACGCTCTAACGAAGCTGACTGATTCGCTTCAAGCGATGGGTGCCACAACCACCTCATCAATCGACTACCTGAAAGCCGCCGTTCTTGAGCCTCTCTATTATGAGGCCGCAGCAGGACGTTATCAGGACCTCCAGGACTATGGCTCTGCATTGATGATCAACCAAGCCATTCAGCAACGGAACACGCAGTGGGCCGCAGAACAGTCGATGTTCATGACCGTTGTCCGACCAATGCTGACATTCTTTGAGGGGTTCATTTACGCTATCACCCCGATCATTGCTTTTATTATCGTGATGGGCAGCTTCGGCATCCAGTTAGCCGGTAAATATGTACAAACCATCCTCTGGATTCAGCTATGGATGCCAGTCCTCTCAATTATCAACCTGTTTGTTCATACCGCCGCGTCAAATGAGATGTCTAGCCTCAGTGCTGGAGGTCTCAACTCCATGTACGCGCTTTCCTCAACTGGAGATGTGCTGCAACACTGGATTGCAACCGGCGGCATGTTGGCTGCGGCCACTCCGGTAATTTCCCTGTTTATCGTTACAGGTAGCACTTATGCCTTCACCAGCTTGGCATCGAGAATAAGCGGTGCTGACCACGTTGACGAAAAGATGCAAACGCCAGATCTACTCAAGCAAGGTCCGGTTATGCAAAGTCAGCCAGCATACAATCACAACCAGTTTAGTGGTGCGATTGCGAACGGCGCAGAAAGCATGATCAGCACCTTCTCGCTTGGCTCCACTCTGGCATCAGGTGTGAGCTCCGCACAGGCATTACAAAGCCAGAAATCGGAGGCCTTCCAAAGCACCCTCGGTCGAGGTTTTTCTGATGGAGTAAGTCAGGATCAAGCCTACTCAAGACTCTCCAATGTTGGGCGCAACGTTTCGTCTCAAAGCACAGCTCAGAGCCAATTGGTCAACCAACAAGCCAAGAACTTCATGGATAAGTTCCAAGTGGATGATAGCCACTCTGATGCGGTCAAAGGTGCTTTTGCCATGCAGGCTATGGGCACTCTCGATGCTGACGAAGCGGCTTCCATGCTTATGCCTATGGTTGGTAAGGTCAGGGCGGCAATGAAGGGGGCCGCTGGTATTAAATCAAACAGTACAGCACTTGTTCCTACTGGTGGTGATGGCGAATCAGGCGATGTGCTGGACATCAAAGCGCAGGCGAAGGGGGCAACAGAGTCCTCAGCTCAAGACTCCTCAAGCTGGTCAGCAAGCGATGTGTCTCAGTTCATGAAGGGTGTGAGTTATTCACAAACCGATAGCCAAGCGTTGACTAATCAATTGGCACAGGGTTTTAGTCGTTCCGGTAGCGAGTCGTTTAAGCAAACCTGGGGGGATAGCTTATCCCAGAACCTGTCCAAGTCGGCCTCTGAACTGGTGTCTGCATCCGACACCTTCACAACAATGAGCCAACTCCAGAATCAAATGGGCTCCATGACTAACACCGACTTTAAAACTCTCGGTGGTGCAGTGGCACAAACCCCTGAGGCCATGAATCAACTGAATGACTATTTCCGAAATGCCGCGCCGCAGTCGGTTAAAGACGAGGCTGCTTCACTACAGCAAAGATACCAAGCCTACGGAATGTCGCCTCAGGTGGCTCAAGCAGCAGCTCGAATGACAGCAATGACCAACTCCAAAAACTATGATCCGGGTAAGGAGCTTGGCGGGTATCAAGCTGCACTACAGGCAATCAATACTGCGTCCGGGCGCAACGGATCCTTTAGTGGTGACGCCTACGGAAATAGCGGCATTGAAGGCCCGAATGTTCAAGGTCTACCAGGTCAGGTTCAAGGTGCTGTAGGCAGTGGACCTAATATCCCAACCGGATTCAGAGATAATGTGGCTGGGATGGCTGGAACTAATCCGGCATCCGAAGCAGGCCAGTTACCAACGAACAGCCCCCTTGTTCAAAATGAACATGCAGCAGGTACATCAGCTCTTCACAACCTGGCGCAGCAAACAGAGCGAAACGTAACTGCTCCCGAACTCAAAAAAGCACAAGATAACCTCATTAACTCGCTTCCGGAGATGTCTTGGAGCGCTTCGGCATGGGGGGCGTGGGATAACTTCAGTGACAAGATGGGCCGCAGAGCTGAACAAGCAGGCGGGGCTCTCATTGCTGGTGGTCAGGCTGGCGCTGATGCGTTCTCACAAGCAATGGATCAAATGAGAACGATGACGCCTGAGCAACGCGACCAATTCGTCGCGGCAACTCAACGCGGCGATCAGGCAGTCAAAGAAGAGTTTGGCTGGGCCGGGGGCGCGATGGTTGGAATGGCTAAACTTGGCCGCAACGTCATGGGTGCTGCTGCAAGCGGCTATAGTGCAGCCAAAGAATGGTTAAGTGGTAAATCAGACCTATCAGAAGCCGCTAAAGGGATGAGCATGGAGGAACGCGGTGCGTTCTATGCAGCCGCGTTATCCTCTGCCGCAGAAGCCGGTGGTGGAGCAGCACAACAGTTTATGAACCAGTATGGCGATGAGTTCAAAGAGACAATGCAGTCAATTGCTCAAAACCGCTATGGACTTACTCAAGGGCAAGCTGCTGTTTATGCTGAGTCTTTTGATACAAACGAAGGCCGCATGAACCAGGCAATTCAGAATCTGAAAATGGAATATGCAGAACGTAATCCGGATGGTTCACCGATGACGCAAGGTGGTCAGCCTGTTCTTTCTCAGCAAAACGAAGAGTTCGCTGACAAGCTGGTAAACGTATTGCAGAACTCGACGGGAGCTGGAGACCGTTCGGGGAGTTATTTGACTGCTGTCAGAGGGTACAACATAGCAAATCAAAGGTTCTAAAAGACCGTTCAAATAATAAGGGGGCCATCAGGCCCCCTTATTCGTCTCCAGTCCCAATATGGTAGCGCTGGTCAAAATCATAGGAGTTTTGAAATCCACCAGCATGTTTTTTTCTGTGCCGAATTGGCGGAGCTTCTTTATATGCTGACCGCGCAGCACCGATAAACCATGTTAGCCCAAACAGAGCCCCGACAGCCAAAGCAACTTGCCACTGGAAGTAAGCGATCCCTCCCCAGAAGATAACAGCAGCCCAAATACTTCTGTGAATGAAAAACAGGAAACGAGCCCCCCAAACGGCGAAAGGAGCCAGGGCAACACCAAGCCCCCAAGGTGTATCAGCCATCATAGCGACCCCTAGAAGCACAACACCCAGCAGAAGAATATTGACCACATGTTTCATACCATCCCCCTTATTATTTACCTCCAGTCTACCACGGCATCAAAAAATGCAACCGTGAATGTTCGTCGATTTTTATGGTGAAAGTTTGCTCTTAAACTTTCACATGTGAAAGTTAGCCAGTGCGTAATAGGGCATTTGTTGACAAAGCATTACATAGTTGAACACGTCAATCAGATCGCATACACTATCAAATAGGCCATTGCTAACGCTTTGGTCCCTATCTGCAACACCGCAGAGTTACCTCCCCCAAATATCTCGCATTGTAAAAACCATCATCTTTGTGTGGTCGGGGCGCATCTTTGCCCACCCTACCCTCATCAGCTCCTGCTGTATTCGCAATTCCAGCCCTCGCTGTATACCCAAAACCACTTATACCTAAACGCTATTTACTTATCACAAAATAACACACTTTCCGTGTGCTATTTCCGCCATTCATTTGGCGCACCTTCCATTTCTATCGAAAATCAATCGTATCCCTTTGATTCCTAAAAGTATTGTAACTTTGTTCTACCGGTACAAAGTTAAGTGTATGTTTTTAAAGGTTTTTTATTGTTGACAGCATCATTATTCGGGCTTATAAAGGCGCAAATTGTGTCAGTTTGTGACAATAAAAGAACTCTAAAAGCGTTCATTAAGTAACGCAGTTTTTGTACGGGCAATAACGCAGTTTAAAGGTGGCAAGAAATGGACAAATGCCAGGTGATAGACATCCCAAGCGACCTAGAAAAAAAACGCGAGTGGATCAAGTACAGGCTCAAGATCCAGGGTCTTTCTCTGGCCGCACTGGGCCGAAAACACAAAACATCTCGTCAGGTGGTGTCAACGGCACTCTACAAGCCCAGTCCACGCTGGGAGCATGAGATAGCGACAGCTTTGGGTATGAAGCCTTCTGAGATATGGCCGGAGCGGTACGACGAAGAACACGAAATACCCCTCAGACATAAGGAGGCAAGCTGATGAAGAACAAAGCCAAAGCGTTGGTTCTGTCTGCGGCAGTCCTGTCATCAGCGGCCAATGGCATTGACCTGAGCGGAACCGTCTTCGACAAAGCGGCGAAAGCACATAACCTTGATCCTCTTCTGGTGTATTCGGTCGCACTGGCTGAATCTGCATCAGGGAGAGGTAATGGCTCTATAAGTCCTTGGCCTTGGACGCTGCGCGTTCCTGGACTCCCTTTCTATGCAAAGTCGGAAGACCAGGCAAAGGCTAAGCTCGCGGAGTTTCAGCAGCAGTATGGTCGTGCCATTGATGTTGGGTTCATGCAGGTGAGCGTCCGCTGGAATGGGCATAGAGTTTCTTCTCCAGCAGAGCTTCTCGACCCAGAGACCAATGTCATGGTTGGGGCAGAGGTGCTATCAGAAGCTATTCAGTCATCTCCAAATGACTTGGAGCTTGGCATTGGCCGCTATCACGCCTGGGAAGACGAAAATCGAGCCAGAAACTATGGTAGCCGAGTCTTAGCTATCTATCGCAACCTTCGTGATTTGTGAGGGGGGCGGAATGTTGGAACTGGATATTATTGGTGCGTTAGATGCAAGAGCCGTCAACCTCGATCAGGAAGAAGCTGATAGAAACGTCTACGAGTTCGATCTGACATTGTGGAACCTGCTATGCACCCTGGCAAAAGAACGTCCAGAGGATGCGGCCTCACAATTTTCTTTGGGCATGGACACGGTTCAAAAGCTGTCACTGGCAACTGCTTCCCAATTGGAAGCTCTGGCTTCTGGCGTGTTGATCTCTTTTAAGCTCGAAACAGCAGAGCAAAACATCATCACGCGACTCTCTGGCGATTACGACCCGGTAGTTTTCATCAACCACAGCGTAGATGAATTTGATGCGGCCTACTGGTTGCTATTTAACCGCGTCGCATCGAGAGATCCGGAGATGGCAAAGGAAGTGTTCGGTGTTTCGAGGGAGCTTGCAGAGCTGGTAGCCAAGGCAACAGACAGCCATTTGCGCCATATGTCTGGAACAACGGTTACGCATTTTACGCTGCGTTTTGCCCCGTGCATCATCGAAGAAATTCTTGATAACAGCCGGGAAGAGTTAACACACCCAGTATTGAAAAAATTGCAACAGTCTCTACAGGGACGTGGGAGGTGGAGATGAACATTGGCAACTCAGGTACATTGGGTCGCTGGGTTACAGCTCGACACATGGCTCTTGCTGGGTACATCACAAAAATCATCATGATCGAGACAGGCCTGACCTACAAACAGGTCAGGCGGCTTTACCAGGACCTAGAGAGGGACGGATATTCTCTGGAACGAAAATCCAGAACGTTCCGTGGTGGTGCGACACTTATTCATAGTCACACATCCAAGATACAGGCTTCTCTTCTAATGCAGCTCTACTTCAATATTGGTGGGGAGGCAGTGTTGCGATCTGTGAACATCAAAGCCTTGAACAAGGCATTCAGAATGTATCACGCAATCCGCAAAGAAGTGCCCGGAATGAAAGGTGCCCGGTGGGCTCCATTCGATATTACTGATGCCTGGTGTCTTGCTTCGGAGTTGAGAAGCGGGGATGCGATGCTGGAGGTGTGCGATAATTGCAAGTGTACTTACTTCACCTCTGTTAACCAAAGAACCTGCGTAGAATGTCCGTTTTGCAAGGAACAAGGAAAGAGTGGTGGTGGGGAGAAGGAGTGTGCTTGAGTAGACTATGACATTTCAGACCCGAAGTTGAGCGCCCAAATTGCGGCGCTCATTTTTTACTTCTTCTGTGGGATTCGGTAGCGCTCCAACTCGACAGCACCCAACCCCTTGAAAGCATCCGGGCGACGCCCTTGCCCACTCCACGAAACTCCGTCTTTTGAATATTTCGCATTATCAGGTTCTGATTTGCTCGTGAACATCTCATTTAGCAAGCTGATGTCCACACCACAGGATTCCATGTCATTCATTATTCGCTCGGCCTGAGCTCGTTTTTCTTTTTCATCTTCTTCCCGCTTTTTGTACTCGCCCTCCAGTTCATTCAGAACGCCCGTCATTCTGTCAATAATCCCCCGAACTTCATCTAAAGGGAGCCCTCGCAACAAGGTGCGAATGCGGCTTTTTCGCTTTAACTCTGCGATTATTACCTCTCTACGCTCAGCCGCTGATAGCGTAGAGAACTCATCTTGTTCTCTCATGTCACACGGAGCCCATCAGTTTTCCTTTAAGTGAATCACGTTGAGAGTTCAGCTTTTCATCAGCCTGCACTGGCTTGGTTTGATGCTGTGTAGGTTGAATATTGGAACTCTGTTGCTCAAAAAACCCAATGTTGCCAGAAAATCGAAGAGAATAAAGACCCAATAGAGCAAGGGCGCGGAGCCGATCACTACGCGCCTTATGCTGCATCTGGGACAGTTCATGATAGAGCTCGGGGAAAGCTTGCTCCGATATGTTCAGATTAGATATTTTCCCATCCCATTTGCTACCAGTCACTACGACCTCCTATCTATCAGCCGCAGAACCAGAAGCCCCTGGCATTAGATGCCACGGATTCTTCGGGCAGCACAATTCTGCTCTTAGGAAAAAGCTCCCTGGCAGCGTCTTGGTAAGCCTCGGCTCCCCCCCCAGCCAGTAGAACGACATCGGCATCCATCCCGTCTTCACGCATTGACTTGCGCATAGGGATCAATGCGTTCTGAGCAACTTTGGTTGAGGCTTTCTTGAAATAGTCTTTGATTGATACCTTTTCACCGTAGAGGAAGATTTCGCCCTTACCCGCACGAATTGCTTTCTCTATTTTTTCGATGCCAGGAGCACCACCGTGGTCTTCCTGAATTAGCCGGTCTGTTTCCTGTAGCAACACAGACATCGCCTTGAGGCTGGTGCCCGATGAGTGATAGCGGACCTCCCCCTCTTCAAGAGCAACCCAATCCACAGAGAAAAAACCAGGGTCGATTACAACGGTTTTTCCTCCCTGAATAATTTCCAGGAGATCTTCGTCTTTGGTTGAGCTGACAACATCCATGTAAGCTCCAGCAGGCTGAGGCACAACCACCACAGACTTAACCGCCACCGAACGTTTTGGCGTGATCTGGTGTTCACCCTCCAGTCGAGCTTTCAAAGCCTCTCTGCGCTCTACTTCCATATACTGACTTACAGGCAGGCCCGTCACCAGCACATCAATCTCCTTTTGCTCGGACATCAGGAGTGCTGCGTAGAAAAGCGCCTTATATGGATTGGTCGAAGGGTAGTCGCCATGAAGCTCTCGCTCCCAACCTTGCAAGCGATCAGGTTCGACGCCTGCAACCCATTTTTCCCCATCAATCACAACCTGAATGCTGGTCCCTGCACCACCAGTTAACTGTTGTGGCATCAGCTCCAGCGGACCTGCCCCCACTGGCATGATGACAGTTCGAGCTTCCCCACCTTTATGACCCATCGCCATTTTCAGGTTCGAGTAACCAATATCCAAACCCAGAACAAACTGACTCATTAAATCCTCCAGAGATTGCTTTTTGATGGCTTTTTGATTGCTTGCCGCGTGTTGGATAGAGAATAAGGCCAACAAAAGGGATGGATGGCCTCTGTAATTGCCCAAAAGGGGCGTTTGGGTGGTTTTTAGGTGGCTTTTTGATTGGTGAGTGGGAAAACATGTGGGAACGCTGCACGGATAGGTTCAGATGAACAGACCTAACCCTATCAAGAGCCGCGACATCTCCCGCACCGGGACGCCCGCACCAAGAGAATGCTGGAAATACCTTTATTGGAATCTTAACAACCATCTCCAATATATCTGGAATCTTGAACTACAAATTCACATGCGGCGCAAAATTAAAGAATTTGAACGGCAAGATTCCAGATAGATGGAGGGGAAATTGACAAATTCCAAACATGGGTTAGCCTAGTGACAAAGCTAGATTCCAATAGTGGAATAATTGGGTTTAGATTCCAGATAGATAGTTATGTGGATAGGAATTGGATGGGAATTGGGAGGTTTTTGAGGTGAGTCTACCAACCGAGCGATGGTTAAACCTGCTCGATCCGAAGCTCGAAGAAGAACGATCCGAGATAACAGAGGATCTACTAGAGGCAGAGGGTAGAGAGTTTGTTGCGGAGGTACGGAGCAAGCTGGATCACGCCTTAGCCGTTCTTGCTGTAGAGGCGCAGCAGGAAGCGGACATGTACTGGAGCGCGCACAAATCAGCGCGTGAAGAAGCGTCAGAAGACGAGCAGGGGCGTGTTGGTACGCGGGTTCGCATCCTCGGCGTATCACTCGTTGCAGAGTGGTATCGCAACAGATTTGTCGAGCAAGTTCCCGGACAAAAGAAAAGGGTTCTATCAACACATATCAAGAAGGGCCGGGGCTATGCCTACAGCATGTCGCACTTCAAGAAAGAACCCGCCTGGGCACAAGAGCTGATCCAGGAAGTAGAAACCAGATATGCCGCGTTAAGACAACGCGCCACGGCCATAGCAAAAATTCGCCGGGCGCTTAACGAGTATGAGAGGCTACTGAACAAGACGCATAGCGACGAGGTGTGACAACATGACAACATCTGTAGCAGCTACAGAACTGGCGAAGCTGGGGAAATGTGAAGCGATGATCAAGAAAGTCGCCAACCATCCTCGCCCTGCCCTGTCAAAGCGCCCACAATCGCCACATGGCACAGATAACACCCTTCGGGGTGAGCTCGCCCACTTCCGGTATGAAGCGGCAGCCATGCGTTTCATGAGCAGCCTTGCGGGGGCTAAGCGTCGCGTCTACCAGCTAGTGTTTGCGGCAACGGTAGCTGCGGGAGTTTTGACACTGCTGGCGGCATGGACCACCAGCTAGAAAGTATTAACGGAACAATCATGAGTAAGAGAACCAAAGACAAAGACCTGGAGAAACTCGACGTTATCAAAGACTCACCGCAAATGAGCCTGTTTGAGATCATTGAATCTCCGGCCAAGAAAGACGACTACTCCAACACAATCGAGATCTACGATGCGTTACCTAAGTACATTTGGGACCAAAAGCGCGAGCACGAAGACCTGTCCAACGCCGTAGTGACGCGACAATGCTCCATTAGAGGTCAGCAGTTCACGGTGAAGGTGAAACCAGCCATCATCGAGAAGGACGACGGGAGAACCGTGCTGATCTACGCGGGACAGCGAGAGGAAATCCTTGAAGATGCTCTACGCAAGCTCGCAGTAAACGGGAAAGGCCATATCATAGAAGGCAAGGCTGGGGTCATGTTCACTCTGTACGAACTCCAGAAGGAGCTCTCGAAGATGGGGCACGGGTACAACCTGACAGAGATCAAGGAGGCAATTCAGGTTTGTCGTGGCGCAACACTAGAATGTATCAGTGATGACGGAGAAGCCTTCATCAGCTCCAGCTTCTTCCCGATGGTGGGATTGACCACCAGAGGTGAGTTTAGGAAGAAAGGTGGGAACGCCAGATGCTATGTGCAGTTCAACCCACTGGTAAACGAATCGATCATGAATCTGTCGTTTCGCCAGTACAACTACAAAATCGGAATGCAAATCCGCTCCCCCCTTGCACGGTACATCTACAAGCGAATGAGCCACTACTGGACTCAAGCATCTCCAGATTCACCATACACTCCATCGCTTATCAGCTTCCTAACCCAGAGCCCTCGTGAATTGAGCCCACGAATGCCCGAGAACGTCAGAGCCATGAAGCTCGCCCTGGAGGCCCTCATCAAGCAAGAGGTCATAAGCGACTACGACGCGAACCAGATCAAGGATGGCCGCAGAGTAATCGACGTGCGGTACGTCATAAGGCCTCATGAGAACTTCGTGAAGCAGGTGATGGCATCCAACAAGCGTAAGCAGCAGACAGAGCTACGAGCTATCAAGCACGGTACAATTGACCACGACATCATTGATGAAAGGCAGAGTAAGGGTAGATAGCCCCTAGAAGCTCCCGATCCCCCAGAGAAAAGAAGGCGCGTCAGCGCCTTTTTTTATGCCAAGAGGAACGCACCACCAGGTAGGGCCACAAGCGGAATGTCTCCGTATGTGGGTGCTCTGCACGGATAGAGTGAATTGAGCCCAGATACAGCCGGGGTGGGACTCTATATATGGGGTCGTTGCACGGTAGGTGCAAACGGAGTCTCTTTATCGTGCAAGTGGAAGCCATGATGAAGGAGAAGCGCAATGTTGCCTCAGCGGTTCCCGTAGAGTGGTTCCCGTAAACCATTGATAGTTAAGGGTACGGAATGTGGGGGGCTTGCACGTTATGAGGTTTGATATGTGGGAACGTTGCACGAAAGCAGGTCGCCAACCAGTAGATATGTGGGAAGCCTGCACGGTTGACTAAGCAGAACAAAGATTGACAGATCAGGACAAAGCCAAAAAGGTAGTCAAACTGACCCCACCAGCCAAAAAGGTGATCACGCTCACACCGGAAGAGGCTAAAAGTTATCCACATTTTCTGTGCATAAACTGGGTTTTGGTATGTGGGTACACTGCACGATCACATATGGGTACGCTGCACGGTGCAAAAAACGACCAAAATTGATATGTGGGTACGTTGCACGTTAAGGAAGTGGTATATGGGGCGACTGCACGAATAGCCTCAAATATATGGGGATGCTGCACGGATACCAGATCTGATATGTGGGAACGCTGCACGAAAGCTCTGTTTTGTAAGGATTTTGTGGGTAAAACAGAGGTCCGGTGTGGATAACATCTAACAAGATCCTGGGGGATATGGGAACGCTGCACGGCAACCTATGGGAACGCTGCACGTAACTATATGGGGTTGCTGCACGGAAGAAAGATGAAAAGATCTTTAGTATCAATCTGTTGAGACACAATTAAGTGCTCCTAACCTGTATTTAACCGCTTTTATCCTTTATACGAAGATCTAAAGATCTTTATATTTATCCTATGGATCGTTGAACAGAAAACAGTCCGCGCTGTTTTTTAGAAAAAAGTCTCGTATGCGATCCCAAAAAGGATGAGTATCACCAACAAGGTGATCATCGACAGCACAAAGTAACCAGACTCGTACATGATCGTTTTGATCAGGGAGGCTGCGCTGACGGATCTTCCAGAGATCCTCCCAACGATCCACTGAAACGCAACAAACGAACCAAGCCCACAAAACAGCACTACCACCACAGAGACCAGAGTATGCTCTCTTAGAACTGACTCACTCAGGAAGCCATGCTGTATCCCCAGCAAGGCGAGCCTACCAATGCCAAACCCCAGACCCAATGCAACAACTCCACGTACCAGCACGACTTTCAGCGACTGGAACCATGTCAGCTCTAGATCCATCCCCTTCCGGGAAGACCGGCGCACAAGCACCATAGATATTCCCAAACCCACAAACACCAAAAGAACAAAATCCAACATTGACACCTCTGCACAAATCAATCAGAACCACAGGCCTCACGGCCAAATGCGCCACCAGGGAGAAACCACTTTTGCCCCTCAGGCACAAAAATCGGGAGCGTGTAATCGCCTCTGGATACCTGCTCTAACGCCTCCACATCACTAATTTGTATCGGCGCAACAGCGGAACCTAAATCCATTACGTCGATTCTTTTTCTTGATACCGTTACCCCAAAGGTTTGTTCATACAGTGCAATCTTCCCAGCTCTATCAGGCCAGTAGTGCCGGATCGTGGACCAGATACGCTGTGAGTTGTAAATGCAGGTCATGCACGACGACCGGTTCCAACCAAGACGATAAGGGACTGGAGCCAAGATGCGGTGACGTTCGATCACTTCCCATACTTCCTCCTCAGTCCAGTGAAGAACTGGCCTCCAGGCATCCACTAACCGTGCAGTATTCCCATATCTTCTGTCACAGGCGTGGGCCTCAAGTTGGTTGTACCTGGATCGATTTGCACTCTCCTCTCTGCGCTCACCAGTGATGAAAAGGATCTTCTTCCCCTTGAAGCGATCCTGGTTGTTGAGAGCTCTGCGGCCAACATCAATCTTCAAGGCTGATGAGCACCACCTTGTTTGCAATGATGGCGACTGTTGAGGGAAACGAAGGCGAGTACCCGGCTTAGAACGCTTATGGTCTCTAGGCAGCACCAGGAGCCCCTCAGGAGTTTCTACGCGATGGGGGTGGCTGTAAGCATTCTCCTTGAGCATTTCGCCCTCAAAACCGCCCTCAAGCCACGAGAAGAACATTGGTATGCCCAGTTCCTGCCCAAGCTGACGGCAGTAGTCACGCATGAAGGCCCAATCCATCAACGAACTACCCTCCTGACCATCAACATCATGATGCCAGAACTCCACCTTTGACTTATCAACTCCCATGTCCACCAGCCGCAAATACGCAGCTATTGAGTCTTTGCCACCAGATAGGCACACAATGATGTGGTCATATCGACTCAAATCCACATCCGGCGCTGAGAAGTACGTAGTTCTATCGTCACAACGCTGACCGGAAGGTCTGCCGGTCAGTACCGACTCCAGGGATGGCAGCACCACTTGGTCATCAAACAAATCCCCTTGGTTTTCTCGTCTCAACATAGGTCGCTCATTTTTCTTTACTGGGTTGTTTTTATGTTTTACAGTATTATAAAGTGATGCTGTAAAAGTAAAGTATTCAGAGCGACTAATTACTCAGGATGAACTTGGTAGGCACCAGAAAGCAATTCAAAGGTGGTTTTTCGGTGAGTTGTGTTCGGGGCGGCGTGTTGCTGTTGACTGAAAAACACCAATAGATGGCATTTGGGTGGAGTTTGAGTTTAAGGGGTGGATATGTGGGAACGTTGCACGGTTAAAGGGAGCCGCACATGAAAACGATAAAGCGGTTCATCGTGTGGGTGAATTATGGCCTTGAGGGGTGGAGCATTTTCGGATCGAGTGATGACTGGGATGAGGCGTTATCTATCCGTTCGGAAGCGATCGACGAATGCAATATTGATGAGGATGACATCATCTTGGCGGAAAACAAAAACGAGCTGGTGGTGAAGCCAGCGGCCAAGCAAATGACGGAATGGCACCGGGAGCTGGAAGCCGTCCTAATGACCTTGGATGACTGCCAGATGGAATGTGACGGGATGACATGGGCAGTTAGTCACCTACTCAATGAAGCCGGTGTCCCGCATAACTGCATGTATGGCTTTGTACGAAACGAACAGACCAAGGACATCGTGACACCGCATTTCTGGGTTGTCCTGGATGATGGGTGGTTGGTGGATCTGAGGCTGCGCATGTGGCTTGGCGATCACAACAACATTCCTCACGGGGTATTCCATCCCGATAACGAGCCTGGATTCTTCTACAAGGGGGATCCGGTTCAAAACCATAAAGGGATGAGACTGGGCAAGGCGGTCCTGGACATTATGACCGAAGGAAAACTTTCACATGTGAAAGTTCCTGAACGACAAGACGGAGAGTGACAGCGTGGAACTGGATTACGACAAGTTAGTATCAAACACACATCTGGAGGCTGCTGGCTGGGGTATGGATGCCTTCAACCACTCCAACCCATTTGAGAGCCATGTCATCTATGTACGTGACTATCGTAACGATCACATCCGCCTGTTCACTATCAAGCAGGCTGATTTCGACACGATAAAGCAGCCACCCCACCTTACCTCCGACATGCTGGCCTCAGTGATTGCTGAGTTCATCTCAAAGGCAGCAAAAGGGACGTTGAATACGAAGGAGTCAAATACGCTGGCCCCCGCCTTGGTTGGTTATGCCAAATCAACAGAAACCTACCGGAGCTGGCGGAGAATGTCAGAGGTAGGAGAGCGACTGCATATGGTCATCAACATTTACGCCGGTTCTGGGCTGTTGAGGCCTTTCATTGCTCGTGCTCAGGAGACTGTACTGACTACCCAAGAGGTGTTGGTCTTCTCATCGCAGGTTAAAGACCTGGATGTATCCAATCATCCTGAGTGGTTTAGGGGCCGGAGGTAGTCATGAAGGCTGTTCTCTGGATATTCGTCTTGATCATCGCCCCTTTCGTCATTGCGAAAGTGGACCAGTGGCGCAAACGCGGCATTGGTGACACCTGGGCGTGGTGGAAATCAGAGAACATGCCTTATGAGCTGCGCTCGGCAACGCTGTTTTTGTCCGAACAGGACGTATCGACCACCCTGCCTGTGCCCATGCACGGCAGGGTTGACCAGGTGTATCAAACCAAAGGTGGGGTTCTCATCCCCCTGGACACAAAGCTGCGCCAAGCAAACCACATCTTTGAGTCGGACATTATCCAGCTCTCGGTTTACCGGGTAATTCTGTCACACAAGTACAAGGCTCCCGTTGCCAAGTACGGCTATGTCCGAACCGTTGTTGAAACAGCGGACGGGGATAGAGTCCGTTACATCAAGACAAACCTTCTCAGTGAAAGAGAAGTGATCAAGCTGTGGCACCGCTACCAATCCATCCGCTATCGCAAGGTAAAACCTACCTGTTCCTGTGGCGGAAAGTTTCACATGTGAAAGCTCTGGGTTGAATTAGGGTTGCCCGAATTGGGCAGTTCGGCGGGGTTGCATTTTTGAGGAGTCCTGTAGGCTGGTTGCTATAGGAGGTGAATAGTGGCCCAGCTTAAACATAACCGCTTCGTCATGTTGGGTGCCTTGGTAGCGACTGTTGTAGCTGCCGCCAATGGTTTGAGTTTTATCACCCTTATGGCTGGTGGAATAACCCTTCTCCAGTTCGTGGCATGGAAGCAACAAGATGCGATCCGGAGCCGGTTTAAAGCCGCGAAGGATGCGTTTGAAGCGTTGAATGTCATAGCGTTTGACAAGCACTGGGTAGGCTCAACCGCGAAGGTCGCCAAGGTGTCGAGCACGAGCACCCCTCCCGAACGACTGGATAAGCCTTGGGCGGTGCAAGTTCTGGCCGTAACCAGTGGTGGGGCGTGGTTCGCAGTGGACCTGCAAGTGACCTGCACCGACAAGGTTCAGATGCTTTACCTCCACCGCCTTAGTGAAAAGACAGCAAAGACAATGCTGGCCTTCGATCTCGAAGTGTATGAGCGATTTTTCGGAAAACCTGATGTTGCATGAGGACAATGTGATGGAAAAAGTCAAAAACGTAGATGCCGTTGAATTCACGGCAGCAGATAAGAAGGCGATGACCCATGCGGCTTACGCCCAGTGCTTCTTTGTTCTGGCCCAAGCAATAGCGTTTCCTTCCTTGGGGATGGCTGGCGCTATGGTTGCAGCTATGTGCGGCATGATGCCGTGGTTGACCAAGTTTGCCAAAGAGGCCCCCTCGAAAGCCTTTGGCATGGTGATGGCCTCGCTCGGCTTGGCACCTGTGTACGGAAAGCTCTGTGAGCTGGTGGTCAGTGCGATTCAGGGAGCTTGAGTTTATGGGGGTAGTACGAGTTCCCTACCTCTTGGCTGAGCTGAAAGAACGCGGATGTGCTGATGAATCTGCTCTGGCGAAGGTTATGCAGCCAGGATGCCGGATTGAAGGGGAAGATCTGCGAAAGTTGGCCGCCAAGTTAGGGGTTGAAGTGTCCGAACTGGCACCTGCACCAGAGAACGAGGCCAATACCCGGTTCAAAGCAAAACTGAGAGGAGGTTTGGCCTCCTTTCTTTTTGAGTACGACGGCTGTTTCCGACATGCCGAAGGCTCCAGTCATGCAGAAATGTTGGGGATCGAGCAAGAAGACGATATTGGCCTTCCGAGTAGAGCTGCGGACGCCATGCTCCTGGAGAAGACGCTTTATCAAGTAATCGCTCGGGCTAAGTACATGCTTGGCAAAATCGACGGCAAGTTTGTCAGGTCAGAACAGGCAATCGAGTTCCGTGAGCAGCTTGCTCCTGGGATCTTCAAGCCAGGTTATAGAGGCTTCCGATTTAAGGAGGCTGCTGCTGGTGATCTGCCTACTGTCATGATTGACGGTAGGAAGTTCAATTGCATTGCCAGCATAGCCAGAGCACATGGACTTGATCCGGTAACGGTGCGTAGGCGCATTGCGGACACCGGGAAGGACGCAGACAAACTCACCAATGATGAGTGGAAACTCATCCTCGCCAAGAAGAAAGGTAAAGGGAAGCCCTTCACCTATCTGGACAGGACCTACAGCAACATTGCTCAGTTCTGTCGTGAGCATCAGCTCAACACCAACCTTGTTTACCAGAAAGTCAAAGACCGGGCTGATAGCGCTGATGAAGAGTTCTGGGGACTGATAATCGAAACATGCAAAAGGAAAATCTAATGGCAGAAAGCAAAGAGCTCCCCTGGGAGAGAGAGCTTATTGAGAAGTACATGTTCACCCTGCATAAGGAGCAGGTGAAAGATCGCCGCTGGCGGGCTCTGTTGCGTGTGCTTCGCGCATCAGGTTTCGTGCTTCTCATGATCGGCTTCATCATCTTAGCGTCTAATCCGGGCGGGATGCCGTGGCAAAGCACCAAAGCAGGAGCCCCTCACACCGCGTATATCAACATCCGTGGTGAAATTGCTGCCGGTACACTGGCAGATGCTGATCACCTTATCCCGTCTATCCAAGCCGCATTCGACAACCCGAACTCCCAAGCCGTTGTACTTCGCATAAACAGCCCTGGCGGTAGCCCCGTTCAAGCTGGGCGGATTTATGAAGAAGTTAAAGCGCTGCGAGCGCTTCACCCAGAAAAAAAGGTCTACGCCATCATTGATGACATCGGTGCGTCTGGCGGCTACTACATCGCCTCTGCTGCGGACGAGATCTATGCTGACCGCGCAAGTCTGGTCGGCTCTATCGGCGTCATCAGCTCAGGGTTCGGATTCACTGGCCTGATGGACAAGCTCGGCATCGAGCGCCGGGCGATCACTTCCGGAGAGCACAAAGCTCTTCTCGATCCATTCTCCCCTCTTACCTCTGACATGAAGACATTTTGGGAGGGCGTTCTATCAAAAACCCACCAGCAGTTCATCGAGCGAGTGAAGGCTGGTCGAGGTGATCGACTGAAAGGCGACCAAGAGGTGTTTTCTGGGTTGCTTTGGAATGGGGAGCAGGCCAAAGACATTGGGTTGATTGATGGCTTGGGGAGTTTGAACTCCGTGGCGCGAGACGTCATCCACCAGAGCAACCTAGTGGACTACACCCCAACCGAAGACATCATCCGGCGACTGACCCAACGAGCGAAGCTCGAAGCCAGTTCCTTCGTGCAAGAACTCAGTGCTGTGAAAGTTTACTGATAGGAGAAGTTTGACATGCCAGAACAAAATACCAAATCGCTACGCCTCGGGGTTATTGCCGCCATTATTTTGGGACTCGCAGGAACCGGGTTCGGCATTTACCAGTTCGTGAAAGAGAAGGAGCTGGCGCAAGAGATCGCTAACGTGAAGTCCACGGTCAACCAGGTGAAGGGCACCGAAGGTGTCACTTTCAAAAGCAAAGCAGAGTTTGAAGCTGCGGTGGCCGAAAGCATCAACAAGTTTGTCGCGCAGAAACAACAAGCCGACATCGATCAGAAGTATGCCAAGTTTGAGGCAGCTCCTGAGAAGGTCGATGACGGTAAACACATCTACGGGGCCCCTGGTGCTAGGTTCACACTGGTGGAGTTCTCCGATATGGAATGTCCGTTCTGCAAGCAATTCCACGACACACCCAAGCAAATTGTTGATGCCAGCAAAGGGAATGTGAATTGGCAGTGGAAGCATATGCCTCTCGATTTCCATAATCCGACAGCTCACAGAGAAGCATTGGCCGCTGAGTGTATTGCTGAGCAGAAAGGCAACCGAGGCTTCTGGGTCTTCGTGAATGACATTTTCCATCACAGCCAAGGTAACGGTGCTGGGGTTGCTGACTTGGCCTCTGTTGTTACTGGTGTTGGCGCTGATCTGGATGAGTTCCGGGACTGCCTCGGTTCTGGCAAGCATGAAGACAAGGTTGAGGCTGACATCCAGAAGGCCAAGAGCTATGGCGTTAACGGGACTCCGGCCACATTTGTAGTGGACAACCAAACCGGCAAGAGTCAGCTCCTCGGCGGCGCTCAACCGGCACAAGCCATCATGGCTGTGATGCGAAAAATGATGATTGAGTCGCAGCCAGACGACTCAGCAAGCCAATAAGACTTTCACATGTGAAAGTCGGGTTCCTAAGGGGCCTGACTTTCGCTATGAGGTGTACCAATGGAGTTACAAAAAGCAAAAGAGGCTCTCGATAGCCATTACCCTCACAAGGCGTCAGCCTCTTTGAGGCTTGTCTTCCACCAGCCTGGAGGGATTGGTGAAACCCCTACCGTAGGGGGGAAAGCAATTCATGCTGGGTTTGATAGGGAGTGAGAAATGCTAAAACGCGGAATTATCAATCTTGCTGCGAGTTACATCATTGTCGATGCCCTACTCCGTAGTGCAGCAATTTGGATCTTTGGCTTGCCCTTCTCGGTTGGTAGCGCTTACGCCACTGGTGAGGCAAGTTCATGGGTCGTCTACCTAGCCATATCTGGCGCAATGACACTCTGTTCCATCGTAACAGCCTACCTGCTCGTGACCTATCACAGATGGGGGTTAATGACAGCCAGGGTCTGGTTGCTATTGAGTGCATGTCTAAACGGCTATGCCGTCTACCTGAGTAGCCACAACACCCAGTTTGTGGTGGCACTGCTTTCCAGCCTGTTTATTGCTTTGTGGATGCTCAAGACCCTTGAACAACCAGCAGTGAAGGGGACGTACAAGGTAATCGCAGATCTTCACCATCAGCTATGGGGAATGTTGAAGGGGCAAACACAATGACGACGAATACTCAAAACGCGAACACCAACCGGGATATGTCTTTACGCAACATGCTCGTCCCCGCTCTTTTGTTCTACGTGATGATGACGGCCATGTTTCTGGGACTTGACGCATTCATGGATCAGACCACCAGCATGAACCTGCCATTCATGCCGTTCCTTGTTTCGATGGTGTGCTTTACCAGTGATGCACGTCGAGCGTGGGACTGGCGAAACGGGCTCAAAGTTGTGGTCGTATTGACTGTGGTAGCCATGCTGTTTGCATTCGCCTATCAGCTCGCGGTCGGAAAGGTGAGTCTCTTTGGGGTTGGTATATACCCGGTCACAGCCTTCCTTTTGTTGGCAATCACCTGGGTGATTCGCGCTATCGGAAAGACGGCACCATTCCAGTTCCTTGGGAGGCGCTTGGCGCGAATTGGTGCATCGAAGTGGGTCCAACGCACCGTCGCAGTCATGGTGCTCGCTGGGGGGCTTGCCATCACCGTTTATGCGTACTGGCTTAACCAAGGTAGCTAATGATGATTATTGCAACTAAGGGCGGCTTGCTGGTGGCCGCAGAACTAATCAAGGAAGAGGCCGGGTACTGGCTACTAAAGCCTCGTGACCAAAAGATGCCGATCAGGGTGAATAAGCAGGATCACAATAAACGTGCGTTCACGCATATGGGCGACGCCCTTCGCTGGGCCGGTGATCCTGAGCTTGCCAAGCAGTTCGATGCTGAGGGGGAAATACATGCAAATTCGTGACGACATGACAAAGTTGTTTGAGGCATTCGGTGATCCAGAAGAAGTCACCCGAGAAATGCTTCTGGGACAGGCGGAACTCATTCATACGATCAGCGATAAGTGTCAGAGCACAGGCCTGTTTCTGGATAGTCAGAAGCGTTTCAACCAGTTCGTTCAAGAGATCGAGGCTGACGACAAGGTTGAGGATCGGTTGCTTCATGCTTGGTGCTGGGTGCTGGACCGAATAGTGAAGGCTCCAACATCCTTTCACATGGATGGTGCTGTAATTTTGACAATGCCTCTGGTTGCCAGATACCTACCTCCGGTTGAACGTGAGCCGGAAACTATCGTGGTGAATCTCGATGAGGACTACAAGGCTCCTGTTGGCAACCAAACGCTCTGCGAGCTCATTATGGAACGGCGGCATTGGCCGCGAGGGGCAACGTGTGCGACCCAAGAAGCGGACGGGGCAGTTCTCTACTGGGACGCCCCGGTTGATGTCGTTGAGGAAGGCAGAAAGGTCGCCGGTAAGCACGGCATGATGGCCGAAGTCGGGTTAAAGCATCAGGTCGATGCTTGGTATGCAGACATGGATGAGACTCGGCTCGCAACCGACTGGAACTCCGCCGTCATCACGCCCCACTGCTTGTTGCTTTCCTACCTGGATATGCTTCAAAGGAACAACGTTCCATTTTGTGAAGGAGTTCAACTGGCTGCTCAATGGGTGAAGCAACTTGGAGGGGAGTCTCGTGAAGGCACCGAGGATGCGCCGGGAACTGAGGTTACGGTGCTTTCCCTGGGAAGAGCCACCGCTCATTGTTTTAAACCGTATCCAGACACAAAAAACTTCTATTACGAGGCCTAGGCCAAAGCTCTACCTACTGGGGGGAGCAAGTAATTTGGATGGAGTGATTATGAGGTTAGGTATTTTTGGGGTGGCAGCCTCCCTAGCAGCAATGCTGGTGGTTGCCCCTCAGGTATGGGCAGAAACCTTCAATGCGAGGGTTGTGGGCGTTTCTGACGGTGATACAGTCACGGTTTTGACTGAACGAGACTGTGACTCAGGGGAAGATTGCCAGAGTGGCAAAGTCCAGTACCGGGTAAGGCTGGCGGAAATCGACACCCCTGAGAAGAAGCAACCCTACGGCTCTAAGGCGAAACAAGTATTGTCCGATCTGGTGTTTGGTCGAATGCTCAAGGTTGAGAGGATCGACAAAGACCGTTATGGCCGCTTGGTAGCCAACCTTTATGTTGATGGCAAATGGGTCAATGCCGAAATGGTCCGCTCTGGGAGTGCGTGGGTATACCGGCAGTACGCCAAAACACCAGAGCTGTTCCAGCTAGAAGCCGAGGCTAAAGCCGATAAGCGAGGCCTTTGGGCATTACCGGAATCAGAGAGAACTCCCCCTTGGGAGTGGCGAAGAAAGCACTAACCACACACCAGTGTATACGGGTGTAAATAGTAACCAAGAAACCAAACAGGAATAACGATGAACAAAAGCGAACTGATTATGAAAGTGGCCGAAGACGCAGACATCAGCAAAGCACAGGCCGAAGCTGCGGTGAATGCGCTGATCAACTCTGTGACTGAGGAGCTTAAATCAGGTGGGACTGTAGCGCTCACAGGGTTTGGTACTTTCCACGTTAAGTCGCGGGCAGCGAGAACCGGGCGGAATCCCCAGACTGGAGAGAACATCCAGATCGCCGCTGCTAACATCCCTGGGTTCAAAGCTGGTAAGGGGTTGAAAGACACCGTGAATTAGTTGTTATTCATGTGTCACATGAATAAGGTTTACATAAGGCTCCCTTCGTGGGAGCCTTATTCATGTCTGACATGAATAAGGGGGTGGGGGTGAGGTTGTCATCAACTCAGAAGGATGTTTTGTTCATTCTATATGCAATTGAAGTCGGTGGAAAAGCCGAGCCTGTACCAGGTATGAAAATGCTGTCGATGATCAACTCAGCTCGCCAGAGCTGTATTCATGGAACGAACTTCCGAACGTCATGCCACACGCTGGTGGATAATGGCTTATTGGACAAGTACCGGGACGAAACTTCTCTAAAGCTGGCCTTTAAGCTGACCGACGAGGGCAGGGGGCGTGCAGGAGAGATATACCGCAAAAGGTTGGAAGAAGAGCTGGAGAAGTAATACGTCCCATAACGGGGAGTATCGAGTTAGTGTCATCCCTTAAAATAGAGTTTCATCCTTGCAAATAAAGTCTCACCCTACGTGGCTGGGCGAGCGAGTATGAGGCTGGCGAGTACAGGCTGCTGTGATCGCCGCAGCAAGCAACTGATCGAGGAAAAAATATGCCGATGAGTAACGACTTAAAGAAGGAAATTGAGCGTGGAATTCAGTTGCTCGAACTGCTGACTACGGCCAGGTTATCGAGTTTGAATGTGATCTTGGTGTCGTGACAGTAGAACCCAAGCAGCAACCGCTGCAAAGTTGAGGGGATGTTTGTGGAACACACAGAAGGCACTTGGGTCGTCAACGAAAAGCACCCTGCTCGTAGCAACGACGCTGAGGTTATCATCGAGCAGAAGGGGGGGAGCGCCCCTATCGCGATCTGCCCACCTATTTATGGTAGCCAGCAGAAAGCTAACGCCCGGCGCATCGTGGTCTGTCAGAAAATCTGCCGAGGTTACTCGACAGATGAACTCGAACAGAGAGGGCTCGTTGCCCTCGTCGGTGACGAGCTGCTGAAACAGGAAGGACTGCTCAAGAGCATCAGGGAGAGAATCCGCGACTGGTCTTCGATGACCCCAGCGGACATGAAAGCCGCTCTGTCTGACATTGAGGACGAGATCTCCGCAGCCGAACTGCTGTGAGCGCGATATACGACCTATGGCTGAGGCAAAGCTTAGGGAGTTGCAGAAAGGAATAACCGGCGCTGGATAGCCTGTGACATCTTTCTTGTACTGTGGGTGGTGGAACGCTCAATTAAGAGAAGAATACCTATGAGTTTAAGTTTTATAGCAAGAGTCTTGCGCCAATTGGCAATTATGTTTGTCTTCACCGTGCTGGTGGGGGCCGGTTTTATCTACTATGTCGGTAAACAGCATCAGCAGGCAGCAATTGACTTTTGGGGGGAGCAATACCAGCCTGATGCCATCTCTACCCAAATTGATTGGGGGTTTATCGGTAACTTGGTTATTCCTCGCGGGGGGCCAATTATTTCTCCGAGCATTGCTGGAGTGTGCCCTAATACACCACTTCCCGTAGTGCCTCTTAAAATCGGTCCTGATGGCCGGAGCTACGTTCTTTGCGGCATTGGAAGTGAGGCCGTAGCTACCAGCTTTGATGTCAATGCCATCGAAGATGAAGAGATGCGGAAAACATTAAGAACGATGTTTGAGGAAGAATTAGAGAACGGCGTTAAGGGGGATAGATGGACGTCCAAGAGCTGAACCGGATGATAGCTGAGGCCTACAGCCGAGATCAGCAAAAGCCTGAGCTGGTTTCGTTCAAAGAAGTGAGTCGCTGGGGGCGTAAGTACGGTTTCCCCGTCGTATGCACACTAGCCGATCAAAGTGAGGAAAAGCAGATTCACTGGGCTGCCAGTTTGCTCATTCAAGTCGCCGGTACTTGGCCGCGTGAAGATATGCCGGAATTGCTAACACCGGAACGGGGGTCCGCCCTATTCAACGATGCCGAGCAGTTATTGGCGAACGGGCTTGGGGCAGCAAATCAATTGTAATGACAGCACAAACCTTGTCATCAAGCGGCCTTTATGGCCGTTTTTTTGTTTCAAGTTTGTTTTGACAGAACCATAATTAGATATTGCAGCATCATTTTATGATCGCTACAATCTTTCACATGTGAAAGTTTGGGGGTGGTCTGGATCACCTGCGAGAAACCAAAATAGAGGTGGGTATGGCAAAAGTAATCAGCTTCGCCAACCAGAAAGGCGGGGTGGGTAAGAGTACCCTCTGTATCCAGCAGGCCTTTTATCTGGCGTTACAGAAGAAAAAGAAAGTGCTGGTCTTGGATATGGATGGTCAGGGGAACACATCCTCTCGACTGGCCCCCAGACGAGAGCTTGAGGATGACGACTATGAACCAATCCTCACTGGAACCAAAACCGCAGAGCTGTTCGCTTACGAGCTGGATGGTATTGAGGTCATGCACTGTCCTTGCGGGGCTGACCTCATTCACACGCCGAAGAACGATCCGGATCTGTTTGAGATGGAGGCTGTGCCTCTTGACCAGGCTATGAATCCGGCTCGCCATTTGGCTGAGCTGTTTGAGAACTACGACTACGTGCTGATTGATTGCCCGCCTAGCCTTGGCAGAAAGCTGGTGGCTGCATTGGTGATGTCTACCCATGTGGCATGTCCAGTAAAACTCTCTGGCTTCGCTGTGGACGGCGTAGAAGGTCTCCTAAACACGATTATCGGTGTGCGCGAGGCATACAACCAGGATTTGGAGATCCTGGGCATTGTGATCAACGACATGGATCGCTCTGTCAATCACGACAAGGCCCTCAAGGCGCTGGAGAACACAGTTCCGGATCTGCTGTTTGAGAACAAAATTATGCACCGGCCTCCGCTCGATACGGCGACCACGGATGGCGTCCCTGTCTGGGAGCTTCGCTATGGACATGTCGCGGCCAAAGAGGTTGAGGCGGTGTTGGAAGAACTATTAGAGAAGGTGGGCTAAGCGATGGCATTGAACAATTTAAAAGGCCTGTCCGAACTTGCTAAAGCCGCCAAAGGCAAGAAAGGCAAAGAGGTTCTTACCGTCCCTGTTGACGACGTTGTTTCCAAGGTACAGGTGCGTAAGCGCTTCCGTAACATTGAAGATCTGGCGGCCACCTTGCTGACCGAAGGGCAGCAGTCTCCGATCATCGTGTTTCCGAAGAACGAAGAAGGCAAGTTCGTTATCCAGAAAGGGGAGCGGCGTTGGAGGGCTTGTAAACACGCTGGTATTGAGACTATCGACCTGGTGGTTAATGATAAGGTCCAGAACAACCTGGACGAGACTGCTGGTGAGTTGATCGAAAACATCCAGCGGGATGATTTGACTCCGGTAGAGATTGCCGAGGCGTTAAACCTGTTTGTTGAAGAAGGTTGGAAACAAAAGGATATTGCTGATCGTCTTGGTAAGAATATCACTTTCGTATCTACGCATCTGTCGTTGCTCAAGCTACCTGACTGTGTGCGCGAGTTGTACGATAATGAAGTATGTTCTGATACAGAAACCTTGAACAATCTCCGTCTTCTGTTTGAGCTTAACGAAGAAAGATGTCGCGCCGTCTGCGCTGTAGCTATGTCTGACGGGATTACCCGTAAACAAAGCCGTGAGATGTTGAATGATGCCAAACGCATCAAAGAAGAAATGGAAAAAGGTCCTCTGACGGGCTCCGACCAGAATGATAAACCTGGCGCTGGTAACACCGACGAGCAAGCCATTAACTCTGGGAGTGGCACATCGGTACATATCGGAAATGGCGACCAGAGCCCTGCCAACATGGAACTGGAAGGGGGGGCAAATCTCGGTGGTCAGGGCGATGATGACCAAGACCATTTTCTTGACGAAGAGGGTAAGGGCAAAACTCCTGTCCGGCAGCCAGTTAACAATGGTAAGAGCAAAGATGAAGAAGGTGGCGATGCTCTTCCTCCTCTGCCGAAGGATAAGGAATGGAAGAACGTCAGGGCTGATAGTTTGATTTTTGCTGTCAACGTTAATCTGGATGGCGAGACCAAACGTGGAGTCATCATGACCGACCGTGTTGCTCTGGTTCCGGCTACAGTCTGGGTTAAAACGCTCGATGGCGAAGGCAAGGAAAAGCACGTTCATGTGCCTGTGTCAGACATTGAACTTCTGAGTGTTGAAGGCTAATGAAGGAGGCTCAGCCGGATAGGTTGGGCCTGTCAAGAACAGGTGAATATGAAGATCTCACAGGACATGAAAAGAAAATTTGCTTTGGTGAATGCCCTGTCTAAAACGGAGAAGCCAAGTCTCCAGGACCTTCACAAGGCAACAGAAATTCCTGAATCAACGATCAAGAGACAGTTGTCTGCTCTGCGTGATGAGTTCGGAATGAATATATTGTTCGTCAGGGAGTCTACCGGCGAACGGGGGGCCACCGGCTACTATATGCTGACAGACTGGGGGATCTTAGACAGGTCTTCGTTCTTGAACCGGTACGGAAAGATGTAAGTTGCCATTGGGCTGCGCATTGAATGGAAAACCCGCCATCTGGCGGGTTTTTTTTATGCGGCTACGGTTGCGGCGGATACGGAGTGTTTCTCTGCGTAGTAGGCGACCGGTTGAAGTTCTGCCGGGATCTCCTCCTTGGCCGGGTATAGGCCAGTCTGTAAGTATGCCCATCGGTCAATAAAGGCCTCAACAAACCGAGAAGTGCCCATGCGGAATCGGGACTGCTCAATGAGAGATAAAGCCTTGGATATAAGTTGTTGTGTTTCTGGTGACATAAGCGCTCCAGTTTGTTCTGACGAAACATTCAAGAGGTAGAAACGAAGAACCCCGCCGAAGCGAGGTTCTTTGCTTTCCTGATCACCTTAATGGCGAAGCAAAGATGTCTTGATAAAGTCGGGGCAACCGGACATTTCCCGGTTGATGAAGTCCTGACGTTTCGCCAGCGGCCATTTCATGAACGCCGCGAGCGGGATGCGCTTATTCGTGTTAGCATTGCCTTGCAGCATAACAAAGCTCCTTAATTGCTTGATTGTGTTGTAAGGGCTGCAACGAAGGTCGAAGAGCGATGCGGCCCTTATTTATGATTATTACAGCATCATAAAGTAATATCAACAGATAATAAAATGGTGTCTAGAATCAAAACTTTCACATGTGAAAGTCTCTGCGCAGCTCACTACGGGCACCCCAACCTCCCAAATAACTTTCCAATCTGCCCAAAATGGGAACGCAAGCGCCCGATAGAAAGTAATTGTCAGTGAGATATTGACTGAGCGTAATATGGTTATATCATGGGGTCATAAAATGATGCTGTAAAGTGGTGCGTATGCCAAAGCCAAAGCAAGAGAATCACCTCCGTTTGAAGAAACCTTGCGCCAACTGTCCATTCAAGAAGGAAGGCGCTATCGAGCTGGCCCCTGGGCGATTAGAAGGCATCATCAACGACATTGTTGAAAACGACATGACGACGTTTCATTGCCACAAGACAGTGCATTCAAAGTCAGGTGGTGAATGGGATGAAGAGGGTAACTATGCGCCGTCTGGACAAGAGTCTATGTGTGCCGGTGCTGCGGCCTACTTGATGAAAATAGGCAGGCCGACAGTGGCGATGCGAATTGCCTTTGCGTTGGGTTATGCAAAGGTGTCCGACTGGGACGAGGCTCAAGCGCAGGTGATCGAACCTTTGGTACAAGGGGGCGGAGATGAGTCGGCGATATGCGGTAGTGCCGCATCCGAAACTGATCAGCATGGAATCCATTGAATTTATCGAACCTATCACTGAGGAAGAAAATGGACGAGAACAAGCTCAACATTGAGACGGTCGATGGGCACAACGAGCTGGTAGTCAGCATTCTGTCCAGAATGGTAGGCCTGAGTGACGAGGAGAAGCAGACAATGTTGTCCTGCCTTCCGGACACCGGCAAACAAACAATCACCCAACTCTATGAGACGCTGCGTTCTCAAGGGCACCTGGAGCTGGCTGAGAAAATCGAACCATGCGTCCAGCAGGGTGCCTATGGGCCGATCTTCGATAACGCTAACGCGAAGGTGTTCGTTCGGGACGAAGCGCCTTTTTTCTGTATGGATGAAAATCCGCTGAGCTGGAATGACGCTAAAGCAATCCATCGCTTACGGATGAGCGTGACATGTGTCTCAGGGGCAGGCGGCTGGATCATCGGTGAGCGCTTTGATGACCGCTTTGATACCGAAGTAGGCGGAACACAGCTTATCGTCACCCAGTCGCTCAATGAAAAAGGTGAGATCGAAGGCGGCCTTCCCTCCTCGATGTCGCTGAATGGCCTTGCCGCGTTCCCTAAACGGCCAAGGACTCCTCAAATCGTCGATTACCAAGAAGACAAGCGATACACGCTTGAGGAAGCGGAGGCTATCCCTGAGCTCGCTCCAGTTGTTCAGCGGCTGAAAGAGCGTGTTGCAGAGTATGAAGAGAGACGCGCCCATGATTGACCTGACGTGCCGCCGCTGTGCTGGTTCCGGTGTTTATGACTTGTCCCCTTCCAAAGAAACCTGCGGTATGTGCCAGGGGCATCGGAGATTTACTGATGCCAAGGCAATGCTGGTTGCTGCCATCGAGCTGGCGAAGAAGCAACGCGAACCTGTTATTGAAGTCGTGGTGGGGCTGGTACTCAAAGGGGTTGATGTTAGAGGGAAGGAGCCTGGAGAGCTGTTCAAAGCTGCACAGGCCTTTAATGCCCCAGGGCACAACTTATTGCGATACGGGTGGGATGCCTGGGAGCTCTATGCCCTCCATGAAGGAGTAAGCCCTGATCTTGCCTCACTTGGCCGAAGTGTGATGCGCGAGTGGTATAGCCATTCATGGGGCCGATTCAGTGAGGAAGTAGGTTTTAGCGCAGCCGAGAGCATGATCAAACAGGCCAAAGACAACCCGGAAAAAGCAGAAGAGCGCTGGGAGTTCCTACTTAGTGAAGAATGGATGGTGGAGTAATTGTCGTGACAGAACAAACCAATAAGAAGTTGATGCTGGATGAATCTCCAGATATGACCCTGCAATTCAAGTGGAGAAAGTTTGGTGGTGCGATTTTTACTGCCACGCAAGCAATGGAACACATCAGGGAAGGGCGTAAGATCGGGCCGACTCCAGCAGGGATGCTGCCCCAAGATGTGTGGCTGAATCGGCTGATCGCTATGGAAGAGACCCTGCCACGAGGGAAATTTTTCGACAGGTTCCGCCGCCGCGACAAGAGTGAGCAGTATGACTTGGCCGCCGATCATCTCCGCCTTGTCGGACAGAAAAGCGATAGAGGGGGGAGATGAAAGCCCAAGCGTTACCGATCGTCTCCCCCTCCGTAGTGACCAAACAACTTGCGTTCAATCGAGTAGGTGATAAACGCAAGGTTAGAGTTTCGTCCAACTTTTTGGATGTTATGGGGTTCAAGCCTGGGATGGGTATAGCCGTTGAGCCGGGGGAGAGAATGAGCGGTTTTTCGGTGATCCCGGCGACCGATGAACTACAGACACACCTGGTTTATCAGCGCCGGTATCAACCAAAGAGTCGCTCCAACAACCCGCTGGAAACCGTTATTGAGTTTTCGGGACAAGGGCTCATAGATAAGTGCTTCCCTCGCTATACAGAGCGTTTCCACGTCGAAATGCGAAAAGGCCGAGTAGTCTTCACTCCTGTCGCAAACAGGGTCTTTGCCATTGCGGATCGGTTCAGAAAAACCAGTCCTTTCCGTGCCTTTGTGGCATTGACTGGCGGGGTAGACATTCATGTTATGGAAGCGCTTGGCTGGAAGGCTGAGATTGTTCTGGAGCATCGTCCAGTTGAAGCCAGAGACAGAGCATCCGGGCGGAACCTGAGTGAAGTACATGCGCTCAATACGCTGGTGAACAGCTCCCCGCGTATCCTGCTGAATGAAGACATTCATCACCTGGAGCTGGATCGCCTTGGAGACTTGCTGGCGGAGTGCCCACCAATTGGTTTGGCCCATTACTCGTTGGGGTGTGATGACCACTCAAACGCCAAAAGTCCAAGGGACAAAGAGCGTTCTCTTGAAGATCTTTCCACCATGCTCGACATGGTTTACCCGGCACTAAAACAGATCGAGGTCATGAACCCTGCCGTCGTGCTGGTGGAAAACGTCCCGAACTTCAAAGCATCCGGGGCTGGGGCGATGATGGGAACGACACTGCGGCGGATGGGGTACTTCCTCACTGAGATGGTTTTGAACGGTCTGGATTTCGGCGCTTACCAGGGGCGAGAACGCTATTACATGGTGGCGTCGGTCTTCCCTGGGTTCGTTCCACCGAAACCTGAGCAGAGAGCTGGTGGAAGATTGTGGCCGGTGATCGAGAAGCACCTCGGGGATTGTGCAGACGTCACAGCGTTGAAGTCAATTCAGGCCAGAGAGTCAACTTCTCGCAGGATGCCTGCGTTCTTGACGAGAGAAAGCACCAGTTGTCCAGTGACCATGACTTGTAGCGTTCGTCATAATCGTCTGGCATATATAATTCCAGGAGGTGGCCGAACGCCCAGGTAATTACTCGGCTTCCTCCATCATGGAGAAACCCATCACCTCTTTGAGAGGCCTTCATTACGCCAGCCAGATCTTTGGCCTGAGAAGGCTTCTCACAGATATAAAGGTCCATTAAGCAGCTCCTTTCATCTTTAATTCCAGATTCGCCAGCTCAGTCCAGCTTTGTGCCATAACTTTTACCTCGGGGTAGTCTCTGGAAAGGTTATTCAGGACTCCAGAAATGACATAGGCCGCTTCGCGGGAATTACCCCTCGAACCGGCCTCCTGGAGCATGATTGATAAAGCGTCGAAGAGCTCAGCCTTACGGTCTGGCTCTGTGTAGTTTTTTATTTCAGAGCTTTGCATGGGTTCACCACTGAATAGGGACGCACTGATTCGCGCACAATGCGGCGGTCTGCGTCGGTTACAGACTGGCTGGTGCAAAAATGCGTCCAGGCATTCAGATAACCTTGATAGGTATGGGTGGGTGGAATGCAACCGGTCACAACGTCCTTGGGGATGTTTGTGGCCCCCTCGGCTTCTACAAAACGCCAGTCGTGCTCATCCATACCTTTGCCGCCATTGCAATAGCGTTCCCAGCGTGACAACTCGTACAGCGAATAGCCTTTGCCTTTATTCATGGACTTGAAGGTATTGATGGCTTCGTTCACATCCTCGTTCTGGTTGATCCACACTGGAGCCTTATCTGAACCAGTGGAGTCATCTTTGACCTTGTTCACCATTGCGCTGACATTACCGTCGCCCAGCACATGGATATAACCAGGTTGGCGTAATGCAGCGCCACCGCGCCCCATGTTGTCCCATGACATAGACAGTTCACGGCTAACTCGGGCCGGTTTGTCATTTTCGGCAGAGGCGATCTGGGGCTGAGTTTTTGGCTCGGAAGTGTTAGAGGCACACCCGGCCATAAGTGCCACTCCCAGAACTGCTATCAGTTGTCTCATCGTGTCGTTCCTCATCAAACATTGGCGATGAGCCCATTCTAAAAGGGGGGGAGTGGAAAGCTGGTTTCTCAAACTGCCCAAATTGGACAGATAGGCGTGTGTGAGATTTAAAGGTGTTTTGAGAGCATGTAGCGACGAGAAATACGATAGGAATATGGTCAACCTACATGCTGAAAGCCCTGCACAAATTATTTGGTGGGCGAAGTGGAGCGATCGAAACCGCGCCAAGCGCCAGAGTGTTGCCGCTTAAAGACGTGGAAGATGAAGAAATCCCTCGATACCCGCCTTTCGCCAAGGGCCTGCCAGTGGCCCCATTAGACAAGATACTGGCAACCCAAGCCGAACTGATTGAGAAAGTGCGGAACTCCCTCGGTTTCACAGTGGACGACTTCAACCGGCTTGTTTTGCCGGTGATTCAGCGGTATGCCGCGTTTGTTCACCTGCTACCTGCTTCCGAATCACACCACCACCGTGGTGCTGGTGGCCTATTCCGGCATGGGCTTGAAGTAGCCTTTTGGGCAACTCAGGCATCTGAGTCGGTAATTTTTTCAATCGAAGGGACGCCTCGGGAACGCCGCGACAATGAACCTCGTTGGCGACTGGCGAGCTGTTTCTCCGGGCTGCTGCATGACGTGGGTAAACCTCTCTCAGATGTGTCTATTACAGATAAAGACGGTTCGATCACATGGAATCCTTATTCAGAATCACTTCATGACTGGGCGTACCGTCACGGAATAGATCGTTACTTTATCCGGTGGCGCGATAAGAGACACAAAAGGCATGAGCAATTTTCCCTGCTGGCTTGGCATCGAATTATTCCGGCTGAGACGCAAGAGTTTCTTTCCAAGTCAGGTCCTTCCATCATCGAGGCAATGCTGGAGGCGATCTCGGGAACCAGCGTTAATCAGCCTGTGACCAAGCTGATGCTTCGTGCTGACCAAGAGAGCGTCTCTCGGGACCTTCGCCAGAGTCGTCTCGATGTAAACGAGTTCTCTTATGGTGTGCCTGTCGAACGGTACGTTTTCGATGCCATCCGCCGCTTGGTTAAAACCGGAAAATGGAAGGTCAATGAGCCAGGTGCGAAAGTTTGGCACCTGAACCAAGGTGTTTTCATCGCCTGGAAACAACTTGGCGACCTCTACGACTTGATCAGCCAAGACAAGATCCCCGGTATTCCACGAGACCCTGACACGCTGGCTGACATTCTCATCGAGCGTGGTTTTGCTGTACCAAACACGGTGCAGGAGAAGGGGGAGCGTGCGTATTACCGCTACTGGGAAGTTTTGCCTGAGATGCTCCAGGAAGCTGCTGGTCCGGTGAAGATCTTGATGCTCCGTCTCGAATCAAACGACCTGGTGTTTACGACTGAGCCTCCTGCGGCTGTTACTGGGGAAGTTGTTGGCGATGTTGAAGACGCTGAGATTGAGTTCGTTGACCCAGAGGAAGCTGACGAGGACCAAGCAGAAGGTGACGCTGGTCTGAACAATGACATGTTGGCCGCAGAGCTTGAAGCTGAGAAGGCTTTAGCTGGCCTTGGCTTTGGTGATGCGATGGCGATGCTGAAAAGCACCTCAGACATAGCCGAGGAAAAGCCAGAGCAAGAGGATACAGAATCAACTGAATTGCCTAAGCCTGACGCAAGCAAGAAGGGCAAGCAGCAGAGTAAACCGGGTAAAGCAAGAGCGGAGAAACAACCCCAGAAACCTGAGGTAAAAGAAGATTTGTCCCCTCAGGACATTGCCAAAAACGCACCTCCGTTGGCGAATGACGATCCGTTGCAAGCACTCAAGGATGTTGGGGGCGGGCTGGGAGACATCGACTTCCCATTTGACGTATTCAACGCATCGGCAGAAACAGCTTGCACTGACGCAACAAACCTTGCAATCCCAGATATAACAGAGCCCGTAAAGCAAGAGGAACAACCAAAACCGGACTTCGTTCCACAAGAACAAAACTCCCTGCAGAACGGTGACTTCCCAATATTCAGTGATTCTGATGAACCGCCATCGTGGGCAATTGAGCCGCTCCCGATGCTGACTGATACACCAGAACAAACAATACCCGCGCCAGATATGCAACATGCGGGCAAACCTAAGGAGCTTGAGAAAGACGCAAAGACCTTGCTCTCTGAGATGTTGGCTGGGTACGGGGAAGCATCGACGTTGCTTGAACAGGCGATCATGCCTGTTCTGGAAGGCAAAACGACGTTGGGAGAAGTCCTATGCCTGATGAAGGGGCAGGCAGTTATTTTGTACCCAGAAGGTGCCCGGTCGCTGGGGGCTCCGTCAGAGGTTCTCTCTAAGCTGTCCCACGCCAATGCGATTGTTCCTGACCCGATTATGCCAGGTCGCAAAGTTCGTGATTTCAGCGGGGTGAAAGCAATTGTGCTGGTGGATCAGCTTTCAGATGCGGTCGTGGCGGCCATTAAGGATGCTGAGGCTTCAATGGGGGGATACCAGGAGGCCTTTGAGCTTGTCTCTCCCCCTGGCTCGGGCGTAAGCAAGAACAAATCAGCCCCGAAACAGCAGAGCAGAAAAAAGACGCAGCAACAGAAGCCAGAGGTTGATGCCGGAGCCGGGTCTGAACAAAAGACGAAAGACAAGAGCCTCCAGCAACAGCCGAAAGAAAAGCAGGGCAACGTTGCTTCTTTGGTTGAAGAGCAGAAGCGCAAACCGGTCCAAGACCAAGAAAAACAGAACGTGGCTCGCCTTCCTAAGCGGGAAGCTCAGCCAGTGGCTTCTAAGCCAAAAGTTGAGCACGAGAGGGAATTGGGGCACGTCGAGGTGCGAGAAAGGGACGAGCCCGAGGTTAGGGAGTTTGAGCCGCCGAAGGCGAAAACAAACCCGAAAGACATCAACGAGGAAGATTTCTTGCCGTCTGGTGTTACCCCTGAAAAAGCGCTCCTGATGCTCAAGGATATGATCCAAAAACGCTCTGGAAGATGGCTCGTTACTCCGGTCTTGGAAGAAGACGGCTGCTTGGTCACTAGCGTCAAAGCCTTTGACATGATTGCCGGGGAAAACGTCGGGATCAGTAAACACATCCTCTATGGATTGCTGAGCAGGGCACAAAGACGCCCTTTGCTCAAGAAACGTCAAGGGAAATTGTATTTAGAGGTAGATAAAGCATGACAATGAGTTATGACCCGCTCGCCTACGAGATGCCGTGGCGGCCCAACTATGAAAAAAATGCTGTAGCAGGCTGGATGGCAGCTTCCTGCGCCGCTTTGGCCGTAGAGCAAGTCAGCACTATGCCTTCGGAACCCTTCTATTGGATGACCGGGATCTGTGGCGTGATGGCAATGGCTCGTTTGCCCAAGGCTATCAAACTTCACCTGCTCCAAAAGCATTTGAAAGGCCGCGACTTGGAGTTCATTTCCATAGCGGAGCTCCAGAAGTACATCAAGGACACGCCGGAGGATATGTGGCTTGGTAGTGGATTCCTGTGGGAAAACCGCCATGCTCAGCGCGTTTTTGAAATCCTGAAACGCGACTGGACTTCTATCGTAGGCAAAGAGTCTACGGTCAAGAAGGTTGTCCGGAAGATACAGGGTAAGAAAAAGGAACTGCCAATCGGACAGCCCTGGATTCACGGGGTAGAGCCAAAAGAAGAGAAGTTGATGCAGCCGCTCAAGCACACCGAGGGGCATTCGCTGATCGTTGGGACCACTGGCTCGGGCAAGACCCGTATGTTCGACATCCTGATTTCACAGGCCATTCTCCGTGGTGAGGCCGTAATAATCATAGACCCGAAAGGGGATAAAGAGATGCGGGACAATGCTCGACGTGCCTGTGAAGCTATGGGACAGCCGGAAAGGTTCGTCTCATTTCATCCGGCATTTCCAGAAGAATCGGTGCGTATTGACCCTCTGCGTAACTTCACCCGAGTGACTGAAATCGCTAGTCGTTTGGCCGCACTGATCCCGTCAGAAGCTGGGGCTGACCCGTTCAAGTCATTTGGCTGGCAAGCACTAAATAACATCGCGCAGGGTTTGGTTCTTACTCATGATCGCCCCAACCTGACAAAGCTCCGCCGCTTCCTTGAGGGAGGTGCTGCTGGCCTGGTTATCAAGGCTGTTCAGGCCTACTCCGAACGAGTGAAACCTGACTGGGAGGCAGAAGCAGCGGCCTATCTGGAGAAAGCGAAAAACGGTTCGCGTGAGAAGATTGCTTTCGCGTTGATGAAGTTCTACTACGACATCATCCAGCCTGAGCACCCGAACTCTGATCTGGAAGGCTTGCTGTCGATGTTCCAGCATGACCAAACCCACTTCTCCAAGATGGTGGCGAACCTTCTGCCGATCATGAATATGCTGACGTCCGGGGAGCTCGGCCCTCTGCTATCTCCAGACTCATCTGATCTGAGTGACGAACGCCAGATCACCGACTCCGCAAAAATCATCAACAACGCTCAAGTAGCTTATCTGGGGCTCGACTCCCTGACAGACAACATGGTTGGTAGTGCTATGGGGTCCATCTTCCTGTCAGATCTGACAGCGGTTGCCGGTGACAGATACAACTACGGCGTCAACAACAGACCCGTAAACATCTTTGTGGATGAGGCTGCTGAGGTGATCAACGACCCATTCATTCAGCTTCTGAACAAAGGTCGCGGGGCGAAACTTCGTCTCTTCGTGGCGACTCAGACTTTTGCCGACTTCGCTGCCAGATTGGGCAGCAAAGACAAAGCGCTCCAGGTGCTGGGGAACATCAACAACACTTTTGCTCTGCGTATTGTCGATGGTGAAACCCAGGAATATATCGCGGATAACCTGCCAAAGACCCGGCTCAAGTACGTCATGCGGACTCAAGGCCAGAACACGGATGGTAAGGAGCCCATCATGCACGGAGGCAACCAAGGTGAGCGTTTGATGGAGGAGGAGGCGGATCTGTTCCCTGCCCAGTTGCTGGGGATGCTTCCGAACCTGGAATACATAGCCAAGATTTCAGGCGGAACAATCGTAAAAGGCCGTCTGCCCATATTGACCCAGTAAGAGCAGAGCTATGTGTGACAAGAAGTATAGAGATTATGAGGTAGCCATCATGGTCGATGTGAACCCGTTTGACCGGGTTATGAATGAGTTGAAAAGTCGTGGCCGCAAGAACGCTCATATCCTGAGCATCCTTCAATTCGACTGGCCCGCATCGGAGGTCATCATCGAGAAGCTGAGCTGTTACATCACAGATGGGATTAAGGCCAATCAGCAGCCTGTGATTTACCCGATCATTGAAGAAGCTCTGCATCGCTACAGCCAGCTCGTGTTTCATGAGCAGAGAGAAAAGTATGAGGACCCGGCCAGAATAGGGGCATTTCTGGAAACCCTGATCACTGAAACTTGCCGGGCGTTGGAAGTGCAAATTGTCGATAGTGGTGGCGATTCATGGTCTGTCGATTCAGGAGAGTCGTTCTCACTTTGGCTTTCTTCCCATCCAGGAGAACTATCCATTAACCCGCAGCCTCATGAGGATGAGACCTCTTTGCGTGGCTTGCTGTATGAGCTCATCACCTGTGAGAGTGTGAAAACTGTTTTAAGGAGAACCGACTATGAAGAAGCCGTGGTTACTGGTCGCATGGCTGCTGGTTATTGAGCTGCTGGCGATATTGCTGTTGATCCCTGGCGACTGGACAGACAAAGCCATCAAAAGGGAATCCGTGCTGGTGGAGCAGAGTCTTGGGGTCGAAGCAAGAGACTGGATACAGAGCAAAGCATCTACCTGGTTTAGATCGAGCGTTATTGATTCCGGTTTCTATGAGGGGATGTACCAAACGCTGATCCCATCAGAAGAGGAACGCCAGAAGTCCAAGGGAATGCAGGATATGGGGCAGGGCTGGTTTGTTTGGGTCAAAGGCCGCATGGAAGCTTTTGTCAACGTCATTTACCAGTTCTACACACGGTTAGCGCTATTGTCCGCGTGGGCTCCCTATATGCTGATCCTGTTCGCGCCTGCGGTATATGACGGGATGATGACATGGCGAATTAAGCGGACCAACTTCGATTATGCGAGTCCGGTTCTCCATCGTTATAGCGTTCGCGGAACGATGTACCTGATGGTCGGATTGTTCATCGCGTTCTTCATCCCCATAGCGCTCGATCCGGTTGTCATTCCGATAACAATGATGACGTGCTGTGTCCTCATTGGCCTGACGTTCGGCAACCTCCAGAAACGGGTATAGGGAGGGGGAGATGAGCTACTCCGTTATGAATCAAGATGGGGTGCATATGTGCGACATCCCATTGAGCGTCTACCAGGTGATACGTCGCCAATCCCTATCTGCGGGGTGGCTTTACTGGGAGCAGGGCTTGAATTTGGTGAAGGTGCTCATTGCTTGCGTCGTCAAAATGTTCTTTGTGATGCCGGTGATCTGGTTCTGGGTGCTGGTGGCGTGCCGCCTAATTGAACCTGAACGCATCTCTGACGTGTCAGGACTTTTATCTCCGGACGTGATCGGGTGGGCCGCTGGCGCGGCCATCACCCTCATTATCTTTTCCGTTTTTACACGCCCTGCTATGTACGGATACCACAACTATTTCAAGCAGCATATTTGCTCAAGAATAAAGCAAGTAACGCCGGAACTCAGGACAGTCACTGGGCCACTGTTCTTCTACCGAAACGAAATTGGAACGATATAGAGAGGAACCATGAAAGTAACCAATAAATTCCAACTGCTGGCACTGGGGCTGTTTATGGCCGGTAGTGCCATAGCATCTCCCGATGTACTGAATGACGACGCAAAGCTCAAGAACCTTGAGAAGGTGTGTCCTGACTGTGAGATGGTTGCAAGAGATGTACTCAACCTTCGGGTTGAAAACTGCCAGCTAAAAAACACCTCCAGTGCAATGATGATAGCCACTATGCAAAGTGATCCCATGTTTTCGTTTATGCTGGCGGTACACACGGCGGCTGGTGGAGATGCCTATAAAACAGTGCTGGGGGCTGCTGCCGCCCATGTTGACTGCGAAAACCCGTTGAGCTGGGTCAAGTTGACCCAACAAGCAATTAAAGGAGGCAAAGCCTAATGAGCAAAAGCGATTTCTTTTTTGGCAAAGTGTATAACGGAAGCGATGGAGCCACTCTAGGACTTAGTGATTTGGAACCTCTGACGCGAAAGGTGTCAGCAGCGTTCTTCACCGCACAACTGAATAGAATGTTGAAAGAGCATGGTGGCCGGTTAACGATCAGCGATGGAACCTCATATCCCCGCTTTTGGAGCTTCATCGACAAGGTTGATCCGGAGCAGGTTGGTTTCGTCGAGATCTACGCTCGTCAGGATGTTAACGATAGTGTTGAAGCAACACTGGCGTGTGACATCGTTTTGGTAAATGGTGTAATAACCGTTAAATCTCACTGGTGTGCCTACAAAGACGTCCGAGCTGGCGAAGTGATCTCCACATTACTCGTCCCTTTGCATTTGAAAGCCCTACAGGACAAGGCTTATATCCGTTGGGATAATGGCGAAACGGAACCGCTGCTTCAAGATGACGATCACAAGGCTGAGCTTGAGAGGGTATTTAAGGTTTCCAAGTACCCATCGGCTATGACCTGGGGCGATACGGTTGACCAAAATGCCAAGGCGTACATGATGGACCTTGAGTGCGCTACGGACGTTGGTCGTCGCGGTGTCTCGTCAGAACAAGCATGGGATGCTTATCAGGAACTCCGACACAACAAAACAATGTGAAACAAGCGGCCATTGGCCGCTTTAAACTTTCACATGTGAAAGTTTTTCGCCCTTCTTTCCTACCCCGCACGAATAAACCTTATCGCGGTGCCCAAAATGGGCAGCAACAGCACTGTGCCAAGATTGTTCAATTAAGAGACGATTGCTCCGGGATAATGACAAGTTATTTGGAGGGTCTATGTCCGCACATGCTCATGCCAGAGAAAGTGAAAGCTCATCTGGTTCATTCGTCTCCTGGCAACTCCTTGTCTGGCAGGTGATGTTCGCTATCGGTGTCGTTGCTGGGGTTAACCTGGAACACACCTACAATTTTCTTGGTTAAGGGGAGGGTGGTGTGAACGTAAATAAACAGTTTTTTTGGTTCCTGATGAATGCGGTACTGATGTGCATCTTCATCATTCCTGTAGCAGTCGCGTTTTGGTTGTCAGCTTTTGCGGCAGGTTTCGACTGGGGTCAGTGGGTTAACCTGGCTGCTGATGCAGCCAGCCGAGCTGCAAGTGACCCGGCCAAGGCTTTGGGAACGGTTCAGACCTACTGGGGCATCCTCAGTTTCTTCCTATTGGCTGCGTACAGTCTGCTGTTCAAGTTTAGAGCCAATGCCAACGAGTCAGTCGAGCTTGCTGCTGTGGTTGGCGTTTCGGCTTCGAGAAAAGACTCGGAAGCAACTCCTCAAAATCAATAACCGCTCCAGTAAACGCAAAAGAGGTGGCTCAGGCCGCCTTTTTTATTTGTCGCTGGAAGTGCCCGAAAAGGGCGCGAAGCCGTGGCAGAAAATCAGTGACCCTGAATGAAAATACAGGCCACAAGGAAAAAAGAGGGTTGCTATGAAGCCTGTAAAGATACCGCGTCGGGTCGATGAGCCCCCGCATCTGCTGTTGTGGAGCGCAGATGAGCTGGCCCCGATGCTTTTGGGGCTAACGATAGGAGTCGTCATCGGTAAAGCTCTGGTCTGCTTTTTAGGGGGGTTGCTTGTAACCAACCTTTATCGCCGGTTCAGAGATAACCATCCGGATGGATACCTGCTCCACATGATCTACTGGGCCGGGTTTATCGTGACCAAGGCCAAATCTCTCAAGAACCCGTTTGTCCGGAGGTATTTGCCTTGAACCTGAAAAAGTATCTCAAGACCTGGGAAGGAACCCAAACAGAAAATAAGTGGGGTCGAATCTTCCAGGGTGGTCTTATCGTTATCGTTTTCCTGCTGGTGATCCAAGTATTTAGCAAGGAAACCATCGTCACTCTCCAGCCTTTCACGCTTACGGAAGAAGCCTGGGTGACGAAAAGCAATGCCTCTCAGTCATACAAGGAGGCTTGGGCCTTCGCTTTTGCTCAGCTCCTTGGCAACGTGACTCCCGGAACCGTGGACTTTGTGAAGGAGCGGATCACCCCGCTACTCTCCCCGAGCATCTATCAGGACGTGATTGATGCCATCGAAATTCAAGCTCAACAAATCAAGAACGACCGCGTAACTATGCGGTTCGAGCCTCGTTTTGTTGAGTACGAGCCCAAGAGCGACAAAGTGTTTGTCTACGGATATTCCTATGTCAAGGGGGCTTCTTCTAATGAAGATCGTAGCGAACGCACCTATGAGTTCGCTCTCAAGATTTCAAACTACGCGCCAGTGCTGGACTACATCGAAACCTATGTGGGAAAGCCACGCACCAAAACTGTTTTGGAGCAACTCCAGCGTAAAGAAGAGAATCGGAGAAAGCATGAAGAGCAACGCTAAACTTTCGCTCCTGGCGCTGTCCTTGGCGCTCGGAACATCACTGGCTTATGCCTCGGATGACATTCCTATTGTTCCGGCAAGCGTTATGAAAAAAGACGTCCCAGCATATGTTTCGTCAGGGCAAGTCACAAATGAAGTAATGGGGAGTGTGAATGAAAACCCCGTGCTGACCATGAAGCCTGGAGTGAACCAAATAATCCCGATTGCAATTGGTCATCCGAATCGTGTGGTCACACCGTTTGGCAACCGCAATATGGATTCCAAGCGAAAAGACACAGCCCGTTTTTTCAGGAGGGAGCCGGTTATGATCGTAAATCCAGAGACCAAAGCAAAGGTTCTCCGATATGCGATGGGCAACCCAGGGAATTTATCCATCACCAAGCTGGCGGTCGCGCTGGATTACGATGCGGTTGATGTCCTGGGGGTTCGTTTTAAAGACACTGTAAATCTTGAGGTTCGCAGAGCCAGGCGCTGGGAAGTCTGGCAGTGGTTCTGGAACCATCCGGATCAAAGTGTTCAACTGTCAATCAAACTGGGCGTGGTTGGCGCTGTGTTAGGAGTCATGGGCTTCTTGACCGGCGTAGCCCCGTTTCTCTTGGGATAAACCAATAAGCCGTTAACGGGCAATGTAAGCCCGGAGACGGCTTACATTGCTCTCTCGTAAGTGGAGAGTTAAATGAACACATTAGAACAACTTGTAAATCAGAGGGTGCTTGAGGAAGGCCTGAAAAAGGCGAAGCCATTGGCCGCGCAAATGGGGCTTGAATCAGTGCCTGATGAGATGCTTGAGATGATCTGCCCGAACTTGAACTACTCTGGGCAATTTACGCCAGCTCTTTACGCAAGGTTCCAAAGCGTAAAGCAATTGCTGAAAGAGCTGTCGGAACAAACCTCACCTAAGCACGGGCATATTGTAAAGTTTACCAACCAATATGGGAGCTACGATGAGTCAGCTTTGCTGTTCAAAGAGGGCGATGTCAGAAACCAGAACTTGGTTGCTTGTGTGGGCGGGAAAACGCTAAACCTCGGAGAGCTAGAGCTTCAAGATTACGGGCTCAATATGCACATCGGTTGCGGTGGGCCATTTGAGCCGGTCTCAGAAGCGCAGATTCAGTCTTTGTCTGAGTTTGACCTCTATGAGACGACTTACAGGTTCTGGGGCCAGAGTCCATGTGGAAACGGAATGTTAGACATCACCGTACCTATGAAGCGCTGGTTCTTGACTGTGTAGATTCAATCTGAGTGCGCCGAGAAATCGGCGTACCGTTCCCTTGAGAAGGGTAATCGGCGCAGGGGGAAACCCCGCGCTTTCCCAAGTTTCTCGGATTCCCAGGATGCTTCGGAAAGTGCCTTAGGCGCTCAAGTGCGGTAGCTGGCTGCCAAAAACAAACAGCAAATTATCAACCCTGACGGGAGCACCTCCTGTTAGGGGGTCTCCGTCATAAACTGAATGGAGATATAGCATGTCTAAAAACGTCAATGATGTTTTTTCAAACCGATCTTCCTTGGAGTGTACTGTGAATGCAGCGCTGGACCGTCGTATTGGTCTGCGTGTCGGGTTCCCTCATTACCGAGAAGGAGCAAACGGTGTGGTTTGTGAGATCGAAGCAGAGTACCCATTGCTGAACACTCATTCGGGTGTTGTATGGACTCAGCTCGATGAACTCAACAGTTACACCATCAAAAAAAACCAATCACTCATTGATCACATTGATAATGCGATCGCTGAACTGTTGAAACACAAGGCTCGTCTACAGCTTGATATTCAAAAGCTGCGAGACGGTGACATTGATCTGGTGAAACAGGCCAAGCAGCAATACGAAGACAACCAGATGTCGAGTACCCGCTAGTAAGGTCTGATAGCCAGATTCAATTTTAACCCTACCGGGGTGCTTTCCCGGAAGGGATGGGCACCCTGCTTATCCAGGAGGCCCTATGCAACAAGCATTAAACTTTGACCTACCAGAACAACCAACCCCAGTGCTCTTGCGAGGGGATAAGTGGGACTCTGTTTGGTCAGAACTGACTGATAACGAGGATTTGAACTTCGTTGATGCCAGTAGAGGAACCAGCTTGTCATCGTTGATCACGTCATCGGTTGAAGCCATTCACACGGCCTTGAACGATGGGTGGACCATGATGGTCGGCTATTCCAGTGGTAAGGATTCTGAAACGGTTTTGCATCTGTTTCTGATGGCTCTTGTCCGGGCGGTTAGGAGTGGAGCAACCATCAGCCAACACCACTTCATCTTGCACACTGACACACTGATAGAAAGCCCAGAAGTAAGATGGCTGGCGGATCAGAAACTGGCCGAGTTGGAGCGTTTCATTGTGAAGGAAAACCTTCCTCTGACCATCGTTCTGGCAAAGCCGGGGATCACGCAGAGTTGGACGGGCCGAATCCTTACGGGGAGGGGGTTGCCTACATTTTCCAACTCTTCGGCCCGTCAGTGTAGCCAAGAACTCAAAATCACCTCAGCCAAAAGAGCGAAGGCGGCTTATATGCGAGAACTCCCCAAGGATGTTCGGCAGAAAGTGTGCCTCCTGTTGGGGAGCCGTGATGCTGAAAGCGCTATTCGTGCAGCCAACATTGCAAAGCAGCGAGGAAGCTCAAATCGCGTCATTAAGACGAAAGATGGGGGGGAGCTGTATGTGGTGAAAAACTGGTTGGCGAGTGATGTCTGGGAGTTCTTGCTATCTGCTGGCATGGGCTCACCATACCCCCTGCCAAGTTACCTAGAGAGCAATGTCACTACGGCAGAGCTCTACAAGGCAGCGACGGGGGAGTGCGTGTGGTCGGCAACAGAGAAAAAGGCCAGTGATGCGTGTGGTGCTCGCTTCGGTTGCTGGGCCTGCCAAGCTGTAGGGTTGGATAAGTCGATGGAGACATTGCTTGCCACAGACCCTGAAAGGCATGGCTACATGTCTGGGCTGAACCGCATCCAGCGCTACCTGGCAAAACGCCGGTACGCTTGGGAAGATCGCCATCCCGTAGGTCGAACGATTTATGAGGGGGGTTACATCAAAATACAGCCGGACGTTTACAGTCCTGTTTTCCTTGAGCGATTGCTTCATGTCTGTTGCAGCATGGACTACATGGAGCAAAAAAGAGCTGATGAGCTTGCTTACAAGCTGGCTACTGGGCAAGCCGAGGATAACGACTGGAACCGTCGAATGGCAGAGCCGCAATTCCGGATCATATCGGAAGAAGCTTTAGTCCATATCGACTTCATGTGGGCCTTCCATCATTTCAATGATAAGCCTTTCCATGCCCTGGAGATTTACCACAGGGTTTGGTCGATGGGTGATCTGGATTTGCTGGAAGATGAGCCGCAGTGCGAAACCGTTCCTCAGTCACCAATTCCGAAACCATTGTGGTTGAGAGTTGGGCGCTGGGGCGATGGTTCGCTGTCTGATGGCTTGGCCGACCCGTTAGCGGAAATGGCTTACTTTGACGGCGGGGATGACCCGTTGGCAGTGAAAGTTATCAATACCGCAGATGGAAAGAGAAGGGTGGTTTGTTTCGCAGAGGATGATGAGGTGAAGGTCGATCCCGACTCCGCTGCATTCATCATCTGGAATGAATACCCGCGACTTAGGGAGTCGGTACTAAAGGGAAATTATACGCCCGGTAGTGCTGCTCAGTTCTACCTTCGGTTCGGAGCCATCCAGCTTGCGAAAGGAAAAGGCGCTTTGTATCACCGCATGATGCAAAGAGGTCAAACCTACCACCAGATGGGCCTTACAGGGCTACAGACGATGGAAGGAATCCAACAGCGCAAGGACCTCAAAGTGCTTTGTGATGACAAGTACAAAGATCTGGTGAAGCGAAAAATCAAGGGAAGACTGGCTACGGTACGCTGGTGGATCAACTTGCACTTAACGTTCAAGTACCACCTGCACCACCGGACTCCGACGGGGTTATTCGTCGAGAGGCAACTTGACCAGGAAGCAATGGAAGAGCAGAAACGGCACCAGGAGCGATGGTTTAACTACGTGACTGACGCGATGCTCTGTTACTCCAGCGCATTCTGTATGAGCGTCATGGAGGGGCGAGAGGGAAGCGGAAACGCCAACATCCGTCGTTACATGGCTGCGACCAGAAGAAAGGCTTATACGGCCCTCTGTGAGCTCCTACGCCACACTAACGCCCTCTGGGCGACAGATGTGGCCTTGAGTGCTGTAGGGAAGTATGAGGAGATACAGGCAGCCCTAACCGAAGGTTCCGCGCTGGCTACCTACCTCGACTGGATCAACCTACTATCAAAACGTCATCCAGCCTCTTTGAAGCGACATGTCAGAACGATGATCAAAGTGGTTCAACGACTACATCGCCGCGACGACACAATGTTGCAAAGAGGACAGCAAGGCTTGTCCTTGGCCGCATAAAAGGCCCTCCTTCGGGAGGGCTTTTTCTTTTGCACCCCAAAAGGGCAATTACAGCGTTTTACCCTTTTAAGGTGGCTGTCATACTCTTTGCTCATTGTCAGCGCTTGCTGGCTATAACGGTAGCTGGCCCAAAACAGCAATAACCTAACCCCTCGGGAGGCAACCCTCCTGGGTTCTCTCCCATAACCAAAGGAGAGAAGCATGAGCCTAGACAAGTTAAGTCGGCTGCCCCCTGTGGTCAACCGCACGGTAGAAGCTCCGGCACCGCAAGCACAAGCTTCGGCCATACAACTGGAAGGGCAAAGCAGCGAAAACAAGCCGAAAGTTGTTCCAATGTTTCGTGAACAACCCAAGCCTTGGTTGCTTGAGCTCCAAGAGGAAATGGAGAAGAGAATGGAGCGTGAACGCGCTTACAGCGCTCGCCTCCGTGAGAAAATTGAGAAGGTATGGAACGAGTGTTTGCCGTTCTCTAGTCGTGTGACTGAACCAATGCGTCTGTATTTCAAAAACCGCGAGCTGCTGTTCAACGTTGATGAAGTAGAAAAAACAGACTGTTTGCGGTTCAATCCGGCTATGCCCTACTACGACGAAGATGGCAATGAAGTTGGGAAATTCCCGGCTATCGTCTGCGCTATCCGAGATGTGGAAGGCAACCTGGTAACGCTCCACCGCACCTATCTCACCCAAAACGGTAAAAAAGCCAAGGTTGGCAACGCCAAGAAAATGATGCCCATTCCTGACGGCTTGGATGTTAATGGCGCGGCCATCCGCCTCGGTGAACCGAGTGAGGGTATCCTGGGTGTTGCAGAAGGGCTGGAAACGGCTCTGTCCGCTTATCGAGTCACTCAAATTCCGGTTTGGTCAACGGTCAATGCGACCCTGATGGAGTCCTTCGAGGTTCCAGAAGGTGTTCACACAGTATTGATCTGGGCTGACAAAGATAAGTCTGTGACTGGTGAAAAGTCAGCTAACGTGCTGAAAGCCAAGCTGGAGAAGCGCGGCATTCGTGTTTACGTCCTGCTGCCTAAACTCCCAATCCCACCCAGAGCGAAAGGGATTGACTGGAACGATGTCCTGATGAGTCAGGGAAGCCTCGGTTTCCCAAATGCTCGCTACCTGCGCGATTTTATTGCGAGAAGGAGAGCTGAGTATGCCCGTCATTGATGTCACGAAGGTTGATACGACGCCTGGTAACGACGCAGTATGCCCCTTCTCTCCCCCTGAGGGGTGGGGGGGGGACTCTGCGGCCTATGTTGAGCTTATGCGGTCTCGGTATCGCCATCTGATGCACGGCCAGAGAATGATGGTGACAGCCTCCTTCGCAAGAAGGGAGCCTATCCAAGTTACCGGTCCGTTCGCTGATGAGGCGATGAAGATCATTAGCTCAATGAAGATGAACAAGGCGAAGCCTACAGCTTTGTCTGTCTAAAACCTTAACCCGGAGGGGGTGTTCATGCCCTCTCGGGCATGATTCGCCTCCTCTTCAACTATGGAGGTAATCATGAAAAAGTTTTTGCGTATTAAGACGTGGTTTGTGCGCCTGTTCTCTCCTGACAAGAAGACGCTGGGAGCTATCGGTGAAGACCTGCGCAAGGTCGCCGTAACAGCTATCGGTGTTGGTATTGTAGGATTGGCTGTATCTGGGGACACCATAACCGTCGAAGAAGCCGGTTTGGTGTTGGTCATTGGGGTTATCCTGTGGATCTATGGTATAATCTTAACCAAGGTCAGCAATTCCTAAGGGGGTCGAATGAACGCATTCACATTAGGCATGTTGGGGTTGCTCATATTTTTCACTGCCGTCACTGGCGGTAGCCTGTATCTCTACCATGAGAGACAGAAAGAAAAAAAGCATCACAACGCCTGAGTCATAATCGCGAACATGAAACAAAGGGCCAGCAATAGCTGGCCCTTTTTTTATGCCTGGCGTTTATGTTTTTTGGTGGGTAGGTAAGTTCCTCAGCAGCGACCAGCAGGTCATGTTGGATAAAAATAAAGTGCCACCCCTGAAAATAGAGTTTCATTCTTCAAAATAAAGTTTCATCCTAACTTTAGTGGGATTCGTGGCTTGTATTCAGGTGTAGATCTGCCAAACAATAGCAACGAACGAATCTACCCTAGAAGGACAACGGAATGAGTTTTGCTAGCTTAATGAGAGACAAGGTTAACGTGTTGAAAGCTGATGGCACCAAACACGAGGGGATCAAGTGTTCAGTGTCAGGTAGTGACACCATCATGATTATGAGCCCTACGTTTGCTGTTGATCATGATGACCTGGTTGTGAGAACAACCAGCCTTGGCCAAGATGAAACCTATAAAGTTATTGATCCTAAGTTCAGTGAAGGGAGCGGCAGTGGCGCTATTCCTCCACACTACAAGTTGAAGGTCAAAAAGCTAGGTATCCCAGAAGCCAAAGCAGCCGTCCAGAGCATCACCTATAACTTCAATGGCCACAACGCTCGGGTCAATAACAGCAGCGTAGACAACTCCGTGAACACTGTGCAGATAGACAACCGTGCGCAGACCTATATCAATGAGCTACGCGAGGTATTGAAGACTGCTCCGTTGAGCGATTCTGAACGTGAAGAGGCTCTTGAAGTAGCTGATGCGATAGAGGCTCAATTTGAATCTGGAAAGCCCAAGAAAAGTGTTATAGGTGCATTGCTAGCTGGTCTCCCGTCCATTGAATCTGTTTTGTCTATCGCTGCAAGTATCGCTGAACTTGTGCAACAACCCGTCGCTTGATGAAAAATTGAGCAATAGGATGAAACTATATTTTCATCTGAATGGGATGAACGATACCATCGCTTCAATGTAAGGATGATAGTTTACACTCGAATGGGAACCCAAAGTCGCCACTATTGGCGGCTTTTGTCTATATGTGGGATGTAACTTTATTTCCATCCCACAGGTCAAGCTGGCGACGTCTATCCGGCAGAACCATTGGCGGGGGGGGAGGGGCGTTTGATCCGGGCCTACCACCTATCAGGGGATGCTAAATAGACAGTCACCAAGGTTGCATTTTAAAATCCCGTGATAGCATCTAAATGAACCCTATCGAACAGGGGTGCTGGCGGCGATGCCGACCACTATCCCAGCAACGGAGAAATTTGCCATGATGATATTGACCACCGTCTCTAAAAAAACATCAAACAACTCAGCTCTTGTTTTTTGGCGCGTCGGCACAAAGCGAAAAGGCATCCTCGATGTTCATATTGATTTTGATCACGAGGAAGCTGACCTATTGGCTGAGCTCGTAGCCATTCGCTATCTGGCCTTGGATAAGCAGGTTTTTTGCCGCGAACCTGGTGCCGGTTCTGGTTACAAGCTGGTGGTGTCTAAAGGCGCAATCAAGAAGCTGGCGATGGGCAAATCCAGCAAGAAGTTTGCTTTCAAGTTTGCTTCTTGCCTCACCGGTCGTCTGAAAGGCGCAACCATTGAGGTCTCGCAGAGCATGGAGTTTATGGATGAGCCAGGGGAGGGTAATGTCGAGCTCCTCGATGTGGACAAGCAGGCCTATACCCAGACCCATGAGGAAATCTCTACACCGGCCATTGGCCCCGTCCTGGTTACTCAACATGCTATCGATCAGTATCAGGCCCGGATAACCTCTGGAGACCCCAAAAAACCGTGGGCCTCACTGGTTGGCCGCCTCCAGCATCCGGAGCTACAGGTCCAGCCTTTTGACGAGAAGGTTGCTCGCCATAAAGCCAGAAAGTATGGCCGCGTCGATAACGTGGAAGTCTGGGGCCACCGCGATTCCAAGTTCAAGTACCTAATGGTGATCAACGATGACAACAAGAAGCGCGTTCTCGTGACGGTGTTTGAGCGCAATGAATGATGTATTGACCTGGAGCGGGGATATTCACGATATATTTAAAAGGGAATCAAGGGAAATGAAAAATAAGAAGTTGATAGCTTTGATAATATCCGCTGCCACATCATGCTCGTCAGTTTACGCAGCTACATTACCGGCCAATGAGGTGGGCTCATATATACTTGCAATGAACACTATGTCACCGATCACTGCAAAGTACACCATCCAGTACAAGCAAGCAGTTGAGCAGAAATGCAATACGGTTCTTGGTGTTGAACAACTCAACTCGACGGCATTCACCAATGTTGTTCAGGCAATGGTGAGTAGTGAGACTGTCGATAGAATGGGGCTGGATGCTGCTGGTGGCTCTCTCCAAGATACTTTGTCTATGATCGGGAAAAACGTCACTTGTAGCGACCTGAACGCGCCATTTAAAGCTCTTCTGGATGATAAAGACTTCACTAGCAAGCATCAGCACTTATCGAAGGTTTTGCATACATGGGATGATGTGGTTTCGCAAAGCAAACCATGAATAATAAAAAGGAGCCTAACTGGCTCCTTTTTTAATGGGGATAATATTGCTTTCATGGATGTTATTTTCACTCGGGATGTGTAACGTTGAAAATGGGGTTCCAAAAAGAGAGTGATCACACAGCTCCCCATAATAAATAAGCGACAAGATTTCTTGTTCATTTATTTTACCCACCTTGGAGAGGTAGTTAATTATTGCTGTATCCAGCAAGTCGTGACACCCATTAAGCAAGTCCACGATACTGGCCGCAGCCTCATTTTCCTCTTCGTCATCTCGACCGGCCAATACCAATTCAAGCCAAGCCTCAAGGCTAGGATGTCCTTCGGCAAGCTGTATTTGACGGCACTCATTCTCGATCAACTTAGTGATTGCTTCGTTGAGGGTTCCGCCATAAGTCGGCATGTTTAGAACGACACCGAATCCGGGGATTTCTTTTTGGATTGGCTTTGCATCCTTGGGGGCTGATTTAAGCCATAGAAAAAACCAGATCCCGGAGCTTATGTCTTCTGGCTTGACCTGGTTGGCCGCAAGGAACTTGGAAACCTCGTTACAGATGATGCCATGTGGTGCGGCCATCTCGTAAATACCCGCCATCAGCTCTTCAAGGCTCTTATACGGGGTCTGACGCTCAGTGGAACGAAAACTCACGTTAAGGGATTTTGGTCATGAGATTATCAAAAAGGATCTTCACCTAGATCCTTTTAAATTAAAAATGAAGTTTTAAATCAATCTAAAGTATATATGACCTAGATTCTACGTCAGTACTTCAAAAAGCATAATCAAAGCCTTGATAAATATGCATTCCTTCGAAATTCAGCTTTCACCCATTGGGTGAAAGAAAAGTGCTCAAAAATATGTTAAATTATCAGCTTTTATGACTCGATATATGGTAAAATAATAGTAAGAAAAGTAGTAAAAAGGGGTTCTAATTATGATTAATAAAATTGATTTCAAAGCTAAGAATCTAACATCAAATGCAGGTCTTTTTCTGCTCCTTGAGAATGCAAAAAGCAATGGGATTTTTGATTTTATTGAAAATGACCTCGTATTTGATAATGACTCAACAAATAAAATCAAGATGAATCATATAAAGACCATGCTCTGCGGTCACTTCATTGGCATTGATAAGTTAGAACGTCTAAAGCTACTTCAAAATGATCCCCTCGTCAACGAGTTTGATATTTCCGTAAAAGAACCTGAAACAGTGTCACGGTTTCTAGGAAACTTCAACTTCAAGACAACCCAAATGTTTAGAGACATTAATTTTAAAGTCTTTAAAAAACTGCTCACTAAAAGTAAATTGACATCCATTACGATTGATATTGATAGTAGTGTAATTAACGTAGAAGGTCATCAAGAAGGTGCGTCAAAAGGATATAATCCTAAGAAACTGGGAAACCGATGCTACAATATCCAATTTGCATTTTGCGACGAATTAAAAGCATATGTTACCGGATTTGTAAGAAGTGGCAATACTTACACTGCAAACGGTGCTGCGGAAATGATCAAAGAAATTGTTGCTAACATCAAATCAGACGATTTAGAAATTTTATTTCGAATGGATAGTGGCTACTTTGATGAAAAAATTATCGAAACGATAGAATCTCTTGGATGCAAATATTTAATTAAAGCCAAAAGTTATTCTACACTCACCTCACAAGCAACGAATTCATCAATTGTATTCGTTAAAGGAGAAGAAGGTAGAGAAACTACAGAACTGTATACAAAATTAGTTAAATGGGAAAAAGACAGAAGATTTGTCGTATCTCGCGTACTGAAACCAGAAAAAGAAAGAGCACAATTATCACTTTTAGAAGGTTCCGAATACGACTACTTTTTCTTTGTAACAAATACTACCTTGCTTTCTGAAAAAGTAGTTATATACTATGAAAAGCGTGGTAATGCTGAAAACTATATCAAAGAAGCCAAATACGACATGGCGGTGGGTCATCTCTTGCTAAAGTCATTTTGGGCGAATGAAGCCGTGTTTCAAATGATGATGCTTTCATATAACCTATTTTTGTTGTTCAAGTTTGATTCCTTGGACTCTTCAGAATACAGACAGCAAATAAAGACCTTTCGTTTGAAGTATGTATTTCTTGCAGCAAAAATAATCAAAACCGCAAGATATGTAATCATGAAGTTGTCGGAAAACTATCCGTACAAGGGAGTGTATGAAAAATGTCTGGTATAATAAGAATATCATCAATAAAATTGAGTGTTGCTCTGTGGATAACTTGCAGAGTTTATTAAGTATCATTGCAGCAAAGATGAAATCAATGATTTATCAAAAATGATTGAAAGGTGGTTGTAAATAATGTTACAATGTGTGAGAAGCAGTCTAAATTCTTCGTGAAATAGTGATTTTTGAAGCTAATAAAAAACACACGTGGAATTTAGGTTTCATTCTGGCGACGTCCGTATTTGCCTTTCGGAAGCATAAAATCGGACGCGTTGTGGCTCGCTTCAGGTAAAATATTGACTATTCATGTTGTTGTTATTTCGTCTCTTCCAGAATAAGGAATCCCATGGTTAAAAAATCACTGCGCCAGTTCACGCTGATGGCGACGGCAACCGTCACGCTGTTGTTAGGAAGTGTGCCGCTGTATGCGCAAACGGCGGACGTACAGCAAAAACTTGCCGAATTAGAGCGGCAGTCGGGAGGCAGACTGGGTGTGGCATTGATTAACACAGCAGATAATTCGCAAATACTTTATCGTGCTGATGAGCGCTTTGCGATGTGCAGCACCAGTAAAGTGATGGCCGCGGCCGCGGTGCTGAAGAAAAGTGAAAGCGAACCGAATCTGTTAAATCAGCGAGTTGAGATCAAAAAATCTGACCTTGTTAACTATAATCCGATTGCGGAAAAGCACGTCAATGGGACGATGTCACTGGCTGAGCTTAGCGCGGCCGCGCTACAGTACAGCGATAACGTGGCGATGAATAAGCTGATTGCTCACGTTGGCGGCCCGGCTAGCGTCACCGCGTTCGCCCGACAGCTGGGAGACGAAACGTTCCGTCTCGACCGTACCGAGCCGACGTTAAACACCGCCATTCCGGGCGATCCGCGTGATACCACTTCACCTCGGGCAATGGCGCAAACTCTGCGGAATCTGACGCTGGGTAAAGCATTGGGCGACAGCCAACGGGCGCAGCTGGTGACATGGATGAAAGGCAATACCACCGGTGCAGCGAGCATTCAGGCTGGACTGCCTGCTTCCTGGGTTGTGGGGGATAAAACCGGCAGCGGTGACTATGGCACCACCAACGATATCGCGGTGATCTGGCCAAAAGATCGTGCGCCGCTGATTCTGGTCACTTACTTCACCCAGCCTCAACCTAAGGCAGAAAGCCGTCGCGATGTATTAGCGTCGGCGGCTAAAATCGTCACCGACGGTTTGTAATAGCGGAAACGGAATGGGGAAACTCATTCCGTTTTTGTTTATCGCCTTAGACGGCAAAAGTGCTGTCGCCCACCTGCGCTTGCGCATACCAGGCCATAAGCTCCGTGGTTCCTGGTTCTCCTTCCGCTGGAGCCCAGTGCGCATAGTCATCGGCAGCCACGGGTTGATAGCCACCGTGTTTTACTTCAAAAATTATGCCACCGGTATCCAGCGACAGCACGGCATGCCAGGTTCCTGCGGCCATCTCCAGCACCGTACAGGTTTCCCCCAATATCGCCCGATGGGTGACGGTACCCCGATCGTCAAAATTCAGCACCACGAAACGACCCCTTAATGGCAACAGTAGCTCGAAGGTGTGAGGGTGTCGGTGCGGGCGCACGTAGGTCCCAGGTTCCATGGCAATAGCCAGACGTTGGACCGAATCGCTTAATTCTGGATGGAAATTACGGTGCGCGCGGAGCCGAGGCGATTGCACAGCCGCTGCGCTCTGTTGCTGCATATCGCTCATGGTAATTTGTTTCATCAGGATGACCTTGTCGATTAATGAATTGGGGGGGATTACCGTATGACGTCAGGGTGACAGAACCCGCAGAGCAAGTGAAGAACTGGGTTTGCCAATTTTTCCCTATCCTGATTTACTGAAATGGTATTGACGGTAGTGCTGATATTCAGGCCACTTTTTTAGTTGATAAAAGTCTGTAATTCTTTTTACCGTCTGGGAAAAATTTACGGTGGTAATCACCCCCCAATTATTTCAGTATGAGTAAACTTGGTCTGACAGTTACCAATGCTTAATCAGTGAGGCACCTATCTCAGCGATCTGTCTATTTCGTTCATCCATAGTTGCCTGACTCCCCGTCGTGTAGATAACTACGATACGGGAGGGCTTACCATCTGGCCCCAGTGCTGCAATGATACCGCGAGACCCACGCTCACCGGCTCCAGATTTATCAGCAATAAACCAGCCAGCCGGAAGGGCCGAGCGCAGAAGTGGTCCTGCAACTTTATCCGCCTCCATCCAGTCTATTAATTGTTGCCGGGAAGCTAGAGTAAGTAGTTCGCCAGTTAATAGTTTGCGCAACGTTGTTGCCATTGCTGCAGGCATCGTGGTGTCACGCTCGTCGTTTGGTATGGCTTCATTCAGCTCCGGTTCCCAACGATCAAGGCGAGTTACATGATCCCCCATGTTGTGCAAAAAAGCGGTTAGCTCCTTCGGTCCTCCGATCGTTGTCAGAAGTAAGTTGGCAGCAGTGTTATCACTCATGGTTATGGCAGCACTGCATAATTCTCTTACTGTCATGCCATCCGTAAGATGCTTTTCTGTGACTGGTGAGTACTCAACCAAGTCATTCTGAGAATAGTGTATGCGGCGACCGAGTTGCTCTTGCCCGGCGTCAACACGGGATAATACCGCACCACATAGCAGAACTTTAAAAGTGCTCATCATTGGAAAACGTTCTTCGGGGCGAAAACTCTCAAGGATCTTACCGCTGTTGAGATCCAGTTCGATGTAACCCACTCGTGCACCCAACTGATCTTCAGCATCTTTTACTTTCACCAGCGTTTCTGGGTGAGCAAAAACAGGAAGGCAAAATGCCGCAAAAAAGGGAATAAGGGCGACACGAAAATGTTGAATACTCATACTCTTCCTTTTTCAATATTATTGAAGCATTTACCAGGGTTATTGTCTCATGAGCGGATACATATTTGAATGTATTTAGAAAAATAAACAAATAGGGGTTCCGCGCACATTTCCCCGAAAAGTGCCACCTGACGTCTAAGAAACCATTATTATCATGACATTAACCTATAAAAATAGGCGTATCACGAGGCCCTTTCGTCTTCAAGAATTTTATAAACCGTGGAGCGGGCAATACTGAGCTGATGAGCAATTTCCGTTGCACCAGTGCCCTTCTGATGAAGCGTCAGCACGACGTTCCTGTCCACGGTACGCCTGCGGCCAAATTTGATTCCTTTCAGCTTTGCTTCCTGTCGGCCCTCATTCGTGCGTTCTAGGATCCTCCGGCGTTCAGCCTGTGCCACAGCCGACAGGATGGTGACCACCATTTGCCCCATATCACCGTCGGTACTGATCCCGTCATCAATGAACCGGACTGCCACGCCCTGAGCGTCAAATTCCTTTATCAGTTGGATCATATCGGCAGTGTCGCGGCCAAGACGGTCGAGCTTCTTAACCAGAATGACATCACCTTCCTCCACCTTCATCCTCAGCAAATCCAGCCCTTCCCGGTCTGTTGAACTGCCGGATGCCTTATCGGTAAATATACGGTTTGCTTTCACACCTGCGTCTTTGAGTGCTCTGACCTGAAGATCAAGAGACTGCTGACTGGTTGAGACCCGAGCGTAACCAAAAAGTCGCATAAAAATGTACCTTAAATCGAATATCGGACAACTCATGTCTATTATTACAAATTTACGATTTAATAGACATATTAATGTAACAGTTTTACGATGTCCGATAATTTATAACATTTCGTACGGTTGCAAAAATGTTACTAAATGCCCGTCAGGCAGGGAGGCCGATATGCCCGTTGACTTTCTGACCACTGAGCAGACTGAAAGCTATGGCAGATTCACCGGTGAACCGGATGAGCTTCAGCTGGCACGATATTTTCACCTTGATGAAGCAGACAAGGAATTTATCGGAAAAAGCAGAGGTGATCACAACCGTCTGGGCATTGCCCTGCAAATTGGATGTGTCCGTTTTCTGGGCACCTTCCTCACCGATATGAATCATATTCCTTCCGGCGTCCGGCATTTTACCGCCAGACAGCTCGGGATTCGTGATATCACCGTTCTTGCAGAATACGGTCAGAGGGAAAATACCCGCCGTGAGCATGCAGCGCTGATACGTCAGCACTATCAGTATCGTGAATTTGCCTGGCCCTGGACATTTCGCCTTACCCGTCTTTTATATACCCGGAGCTGGATAAGCAACGAACGTCCTGGCCTGCTTTTCGATCTGGCGACAGGGTGGCTTATGCAACATCGTATTATTCTCCCCGGAGCCACTACGCTGACCCGGTTGATTTCAGAGGTAAGGGAAAAGGCGACGTTGCGCCTGTGGAACAAACTGGCACTGATACCGTCAGCCGAACAGCGTTCACAGCTGGAGATGCTGCTGGGGCCAACTGATTGCAGCCGCCTGTCTTTACTGGAATCACTGAAAAAGGGCCCTGTGACCATCAGTGGTCCGGCGTTTAATGAAGCAATTGAACGCTGGAAAACTCTGAACGATTTTGGCCTGCATGCTGAAAACCTGAGTACACTCCCGGCTGTGCGCCTGAAAAATCTCGCACGTTATGCTGGTATGACTTCGGTGTTCAATATTGCCAGGATGTCACCGCAGAAAAGGATGGCGGTTCTGGTTGCCTTTGTCCTTGCATGGGAAACGCTGGCGCTGGATGATGCATTGGACGTTCTGGACGCCATGCTGGCCGTTATCATCCGTGACGCCAGAAAGATTGGGCAGAAAAAACGGCTCCGCTCGCTGAAGGATCTGGATAAATCTGCATTGGCGCTCGCCAGCGCATGTTCGTACCTGCTGAAAGAAGAAACACCGGACGAATCGATTCGTGCTGAGGTGTTCAGCTACATCCCAAGGCAAAAGCTGGCTGAAATCATCACGCTTGTCCGTGAAATTGCCCGGCCCTCAGACGATAATTTTCATGAAGAAATGGTGGAGCAGTACGGGCGCGTTCGTCGTTTCCTGCCCCATCTGCTGAATACCGTTAAATTTTCATCCGCACCTGCCGGGGTTACCACTCTGAATGCCTGTGACTACCTCAGCCGGGAGTTCAGCTCACGGCGGCAGTTTTTTGACGACGCACCAACGGAAATTATCAGTCGGTCATGGAAACGGCTGGTGATTAACAAGGAAAAACATATCACCCGCAGGGGATACACGCTCTGCTTTCTCAGTAAACTGCAGGATAGTCTGAGGCGGAGGGATGTCTACGTTACCGGCAGTAACCGGTGGGGAGATCCTCGTGCAAGATTACTACAGGGTGCTGACTGGCAGGCAAACCGGATTAAGGTTTATCGTTCTTTGGGGCACCCGACAGACCCGCAGGAAGCAATAAAATCTCTGGGTCATCAGCTTGATAGTCGTTACAGACAGGTTGCTGCACGTCTTTGCGAAAATGAGGCTGTCGAACTCGATGTTTCTGGCCCGAAGCCCCGGTTGACAATTTCTCCCCTCGCCAGTCTTGATGAGCCGGACAGTCTGAAACGACTGAGCAAAATGATCAGTGATCTACTCCCTCCGGTGGATTTAACGGAGTTGCTGCTCGAAATTAACGCCCATACCGGATTTGCTGATGAGTTTTTCCATGCTAGTGAAGCCAGTGCCAGAGTTGATGATCTGCCCGTCAGCATCAGCGCCGTGCTGATGGCTGAAGCCTGCAATATCGGTCTGGAACCACTGATCAGATCAAATGTTCCTGCACTGACCCGACACCGGCTGAACTGGACAAAAGCGAACTATCTGCGGGCTGAAACTATCACCAGCGCTAATGCCAGACTGGTTGATTTTCAGGCAACGCTGCCACTGGCACAGATATGGGGTGGAGGAGAAGTGGCATCTGCAGATGGAATGCGCTTTGTTACGCCAGTCAGAACAATCAATGCCGGACCGAACCGCAAATACTTTGGTAATAACAGAGGGATCACCTGGTACAACTTTGTGTCCGATCAGTATTCCGGCTTTCATGGCATCGTTATACCGGGGACGCTGAGGGACTCTATCTTTGTGCTGGAAGGTCTTCTGGAACAGGAGACCGGGCTGAATCCAACCGAAATTATGACCGATACAGCAGGTGCCAGCGAACTTGTCTTTGGCCTTTTCTGGCTGCTGGGATACCAGTTTTCTCCACGCCTGGCTGATGCCGGTGCTTCGGTTTTCTGGCGAATGGACCATGATGCCGACTATGGCGTGCTGAATGATATTGCCAGAGGGCAATCAGATCCCCGAAAAATAGTCCTTCAGTGGGACGAAATGATCCGGACCGCTGGCTCCCTGAAGCTGGGCAAAGTACAGGTTTCAGTGCTGGTCCGTTCATTGCTGAAAAGTGAACGTCCTTCCGGACTGACTCAGGCAATCATTGAAGTGGGGCGCATCAACAAAACGCTGTATCTGCTTAATTATATTGATGATGAAGATTACCGCCGGCGCATTCTGACCCAGCTTAATCGGGGAGAAAGTCGCCATGCCGTTGCCAGAGCCATCTGTCACGGTCAAAAAGGTGAGATAAGAAAACGATATACCGACGGTCAGGAAGATCAACTGGGCACACTGGGGCTGGTCACTAACGCCGTCGTGTTATGGAACACTATTTATATGCAGGCAGCCCTGGATCATCTCCGGGCGCAGGGTGAAACACTGAATGATGAAGATATCGCACGCCTCTCCCCGCTTTGCCACGGACATATCAATATGCTCGGCCATTATTCCTTCACGCTGGCAGAACTGGTGACCAAAGGACATCTGAGACCATTAAAAGAGGCGTCAGAGGCAGAAAACGTTGCTTAACGTGAGTTTTCGTTCCACTGAGCGTCAGACCCCTATACATATTATTTCTCGCACCCGCACATTATGTATTTCACTATCGCTGTTATGCCGACCCCTCGCAAGTATGTTCCAGCGCGACAATATACCAATTTGCTACAACACCCCAAATTACCGTATTACGGTAATTATGATGATTACCGTAAATCTGGCGCGATCTCTGTGTGATTGCCTCTACTTATTAAAATGACGCTTTGAAAAAGTAGTGTTTTTGAAATAGGATAGGTGGTAGCGAATACCCACTTTTTACGAGGAGCGCGATCAGTGATTTTTGATGTAAGAGCGACCTTCGAGATAGCACTCCAGACGGACACCAACCTGATACTTATCGATCTGGATCAAGGAGCATCAGTTACGAGCGATGCTGATGCGGTGATCTCCTGGTTGGCCGCAAACCTCGAAGGTGGAATTGGAAAGCGTAAGGTTTACTACCGGGATACCGACGGACGCTTTGATGAGCTCAAGGTTAATGCCGGTGCATTCGTCGGTTTCGCACCTTGTAGCGAAGGCCAGCAGACCGCCTTTTCTAAGATGCTAGGTCAGTAACCCTGAGTGGAGAACTCGATGCCAAACGAAAACAAATTGTGGGAGAGGCCCACGAAAAATGTCATCTTCATCAGCCAGTCTGAGGCCGAAAGGCTGGAGCCAGTAGCCGGTGCGGCCATGATCTCCATAACTGATCCTGATAAGTCCCCTGCCACTCTCGGTCCGTGGGAGCTGCTGTACCGCGATAGCTTCTATGATGGCGGCTATTCTGAGAGCACTATCCACACGATGAAGGCTGCGTTCCGGATGAATTACGCCTCCTATATCGACTCTTCTCAGGCTGAAAGGCTGTCCACCTTCCTGGATGGATTGGCTGGTAGTGGTATCGATCAGATCTTCGTTCATTGCTATTACGGCGAATCAAGAAGTGGCGCGATAGCGCTGTACCTCCAGAACAAACATGGATTCACCCCGAACAAGCCAATCACCAAGCCCAACCGAACAGTTTACGAGTTGCTGTGCAACCCAGCCAAGTTTGAACCGCTGATACAAAGCTACGAAACGCAAGATATAGAGGAGGATCCACCTCTCCACCTCAAAATATGGGATTTGCTTCTCGTTGCGGTGGGGCTTAGGAGGTAACTTTGCACGATACGAACAACGACCGAGAAGGCTCGCTTTCACATGTGAAAGCGAGCGTTCCGTCAGAACAAACCGTCCGCAGTGAACTGCTGCCGTCATCGAGCTCGCTCCGAAACATCCAGGACAACCCTGCCGTCGCCTATCTGATGAGTCTCGGGTCAAAGCGAAGCAGGCAGACAATGGGGTCATTCCTCAACATTGTCGCCAAGATGATCGGGTTTCAGAACCTTCGTGACTGTGCCTGGAGCTCAATGAGGCGGCATCATGTCCAAGCTGTGATCCAAATACTCAGCGACTCTGACCGCGCTCCAGCCACGATCAATACCTACTTGGCTGCACTGAAAGGAGTTGCCCTGGAAGCGTGGACAATGAAGCAGATTGATACCGACAGTTACCAGCATATCAAGCAGGTGCGTTCGGTGAGGGGCTCTCGCTTACCCAACGGGCGAGCCCTCGAAAAGCACGAGGTCAGAGCCCTTTATTTCACATGTGAAAACGATCGGAGCTCCAAAGGGTTGCGTGACGCAGCCATCCTTGCTGTTTTAGTCGGGTGCGGGCTTCGGCGCTCGGAGGTTGTCGCCCTCAATATGGAATGCGTCATCACCAGGGAGCAGGCGCTTCGGGTGCTGGGTAAGGGTAACAAAGAGCGCATCGCTTATGTGCCTGACGGGGCTTGGCAGCGGCTTATGCGTTGGGTGAATGAGGTTCGTGGTGAGCAGCCCGGAGCTCTGTTTCAGCGGATCAGGCGGTTTGATGATGTCACCGCCGACAGAATGACGGACCAGGCTATCTATCACATTCTTGAAACCAGGAGAATTGAGGCAGGGTTGGAAAAATTCGCTCCACATGATCTTCGCCGAACCTTTGCATCGGCCATGCTGGACAATGGTGAGGACATCATCACGGTCAAGGATGCGATGGGCCATGCCAGTGTCACGACCACGCAGAAGTATGATCGCCGGGGAGATGAGCGCTTGAAACAGGCCAGTCGGCGTCTCGAATTCTGAATTATCCGCACATGCCTTAATCATGTGGCACATGATTAAGTGTTGCATATGAAGTGGGTCGTTGAGCGTCCCCCCCCCAAACTCAAGAGCTACTACCGGCTCACCGTGGGCCTCTGAGCGGGATCCCCCCTGCTGGCAGCCGAGCTCCAGGGCCCACCCCACACCCGCCACCGACAACAGTCCATCGAGCCCCAAGGCACCGAGGGCCCCCGACCATGCACCTACGATGGCAGGCAAGCTTCGGGGCGCTCACCTTGATATATAACCTCTATAGAGGTTATTATCTAAATAACCCTTGCGGGGGTTAAAATGAAATTAACCCCTGTAGGGGATATAGTTAGAATAACCTCTAAAGGGGGTAAGAATGAAAGTGACATCTCCATCCTTGCTTGCGGCTGCGGTGCGTGACCAGCGCAAGCTCAGCAAACTAACGCAGTCAGAGGCGGCGAAACAGGTCGGAATCAAGCAGACGACCGTCTCTGATTTTGAACTACGGCCAGAATCTACCAAGCTGGAGACGCTATTCAAGCTCCTTTCTGCACTGGATCTGGAGCTTCATGTCGTGAAGCGGGGTTCAACATTGGACGATAGTAAAGTCTGGGATAGGGAGTGGTAAGCCATGAAAATGCAGACGCTAACAGTGGCGATGAATGGTGAGGTCGTAGGAACACTGTACCGAGATAACAAAGGGGCCATGTCATTTCAGTATGCCCCGGAGTGGATCTCGGAACCAGGTTCACGCGCCATTTCCATGTCACTGCCTTTGGGTCATGGCAGGATCACAGGAAGTGAAGTCTTCAATTTCTTTAGCAACCTCCTACCCGACTCAGAGGCAATTATTGCCAGGATGCAGGCTAGGTTCAGAGTTGAGACAACACATCCATTTGATTTGCTGGCGAGTGTTGGCCGGGATTGTGTTGGAGCTATCCAGCTCTATTCCCCCGATGCGGACATCCCAACTGTAATGGAGACGCTTGCAGAGCCTCTGGATGAAGCTCAGATTGAGCAACTGCTTGAAGGCTACCAGGAAGCGCCCCTTGGGATGGCAGAGGATGCTGATTTTCGGATCTCGATTGCCGGAGCCCAAGAGAAAACTGCACTGCTTTGGTATCAGGACCGCTGGCAACGCCCCCTGGGCAGCACCCCAACAAGCCATATTTTTAAGCTACCCATTGGTAAGATTGTTCAAAATAACATCGATCTCAGTGAGAGTTGTGAGAATGAATGGCTCTGTTTGCGCATTGCAAAGGCCTTCGGTTTTGACGTCGCCAATGCGGACCTAGCAACGTTCGGCAAGAAGAAGGTGCTTGTCGTTCAGCGTTTTGACCGGCGCTGGTCTAAATCCGGCGAATGGCTTCTACGATTGCCCCAAGAAGACTTCTGCCAAGCTCTTGGGATCGCTCCTGCGCTCAAATACGAGTCACATGGAGGGCCAGGTATTGCTGACGCAATGAAGTTGTTGTTGGGGTCCAGACTTGCGGCTAAGGATAGAGAGCAATTTTTCAAGTCGCAGATCCTATTCTGGATGTTGGCCGCGATTGATGGGCACGGGAAGAACTTCTCCATCTTCATTGAGCCTGCATCGTCATTTAGGATGACCCCCCTCTACGATGTCATGTCTGCTTTTCCTATCTTCAAAAGCGGGGGAATTGCTGCTCAAAAGGCCAAGATGGGGATGGCGCTCCAAGGCAAAAACCGCCAATACCATTTTGCGATGATCCAGCCTCGTCATTTTATCAGTACCGCCGCCCATGTCGGGTTCCCACAAGATACCGCCGCTCAACTTATGTTCGACATGGCTACCAAGACAGAGGAGGTGGTTGCCACAGTAGCGGCTGAGCTGCCAGCCGGTTTCCCAGAGCACATCAGTAGCGCCATCTTCGAGGGGCTGTCCAGCCAGGCGGCTAAGATCTTGAAGGGAGTAGCCAAATGAGCGAAGAAAACGATTTTGGTGAAAGCATCAAGTTCTACTCTGATGGGCAACAGGATCCAGTCAAGCGGACAGGCCTGAACGCCCAGTACACCATGACGAAGGCGAACTACCCGACAGTCAGCATCGAGGTTGCTCCGATCTCGAAGCCACGTTCTTCCCCAAACTGGGAGAAAAAAATAACAGTGCAGCTTACCAAGGGAGAGTTGAACGCCGTCTGTGGTGTGTTGTTTGGTCTCCGAAAGGAGGCTGCTGGGTCTTACCACGGGGACGCCAATAACAAGAGCTTTGCGGTTTACAACAATGGTAAAGCAGGGGTGGCTCTTATTGTGAGTCAGCGAGGAGAGCAGCTTCACCATTTCCTGTCTGCCGATGATCGGATGGAGGCCGCCGTATTTTTTATCCGGCGTTTGGCGGAAGCTTGGAAAGTGAGCTCATCTGATGCGATTGCGTTGTTACGACAGGCGGCCTGGATGGATAAGCACCTCATTTAAACCCATTAAGGAGGGAGTGACATGAGTCCTTTTTTGCGAGAAGATAGGGCGCGTTGGTTGCTACCCGATGTGACCACCATGCTCTTCTTGCCGCTCCCGTAGCGGCTTTTTTTAAACTTAGAAAAAGCCCCACCGGGGAGGCAGGGCTATGAGGTTTTATACAAGCAATCAGCGCTATAAGAATTTTTCCGCAATAGCTCTTTTTCCTTTGGGATCCGATGATTCCAAACAGTCATTTTCCCGGTAGTAAAAGCCACTTACTACTAGGTCACTATTACCAATTGTGACCTGAATAAACAATTCGGCGCCATCACTCCATGTGTCTCGCACTTCGGCTTGGCATACCTCTCCATTTAGTTCAAATTCAAATGCTTGGTGATTGACATCATAGTTTTTGAGTGCTGTGCGGAGCAGGGTCTCAGCTATCAGAACTCTCTTTTTCTTCGAGAGCATTTCCAGAGACCATTCTTTAACTGGGCCGTACATACCACTGCTGTTTAAAGCGTCCAAGATTTTTCGCATGTGCCCACCAGTGAACTGATTAACCAGCAGTGATGAACGCGAACCATGTGGTTCACCAAGAATTTCACTTTTGAGGTTCCACCATGTTTCAGCCACTTCTGCTTGGCGAGCATTTCTAACTAGCTCTTGAACGCACCATGCGATGGCATCACGACTGCGGATTGTTCCATCCGCCTCAAGGGTGACTTCGGTCGCCACCACAACGACCGGATAAGCGTTGTCATGGTAAAGTGGTTTATCAAGACGATACGCATCTAAACCTGGAACATTGCGCACTTGCTCTACTAGCGAATTTGCAGCCTCTTCACTATAAGGGCATGAAACAAAGCCTTTGACGAACTTGACTACATGATCGAGGCCTTTGTATAGACGGAACAAATCACCAGCTCGATCTTCATTTGGCCTTAGTCTATCTCTAGGGATCGTTAGCACCGGATGCCAAGTCGCATATCCGTCTATTGAGTTACCCAGTTCTTTCGTCAGGCGCTCAAATTCATTTTTTCCCGAGATAGGGTCGCTCAAATTCTTTGTCAGATATTTCAGCTTGGCTGCATTAACTTCTGCCGCTGCCGTTGGATAGCGAAACTCCATGAATACCCCTCGTTGCGTAAGTTGGTGTGTTTACGTAGATTGTTGATCGAGCGAAATGTGTAGTCAATGCGTATTTTGGTGTTTTCGACTCTCCTTGGGCGCGACAGAAGTCGGCGCTTATCGCTTACAATTTCATCTCATTCAGCTTTCGTAAGCTTCATTTGAAGTATCATTCCTATCCCAAAATGGAGGTATTTGATGAGAAATGTGGCAAGGAAAGGTGATCCGACTAGCACGGGTGGGATGATCCAAGAGGGAGACAGCAGTTGGCTCAGCGAAGGCTCTCCAACAACATATATCGGAATGATAGCGACTTGCCCTGCTTGCAAAGTAGGACAGGGCCCTATCGTTGCCGTTGGCCCTCGCTCCATCATCGGTCCAGGTGGGCCTGTGGCGCTGCAAGGAGACTATGTTGCCTGCGGTTGCCCATCAATGAGCAATGTAATTCTTCCAGCACAAGGAACAACCGTTGGCGATAATATGGGGCCCCGAGCCAAAACAGCCAGCACACCAGTAGAACCACCGGCTTCCACACTAGCAGACTCACAGCCAGCTTCTGCACTCGCTGACTCCGTAACAACTCCTCTCGTTCCGAAACCCCTTCCGCTGGTGGATCTCTTAGAGACCCGGATCGGCGTCTTTTTCGATGGCACCCAGAACAACATGCACAACAGCAAGCTCAGGGAGCAATGCGAGAGAGCCAGTGATGCCGTGTGTTCGTCAATAGAGAAGTTGATTGGCGCTGGAACGTCATACGATAACGGCCTTACCAATGTGGCACGTCTACACAATGCCTACACGGGGAAGGCCATCTACATCGAGGGGATCGGAACCCAATCCGGTTTGGCGGACGACACAAAGGGCCTAGCTCTTGGTATCGGTGGAACCGGTGTGATCATGAAAGCGCAAATGGGCCTGGATCAGCTCACTGCCCATGTTCAATCCCTCCCCCCCGGCAGTGTTGTCGTTGATGTATTCGGGTTTAGTCGCGGCGCAGCCGCTGCGCGGCACTTCATCAACAAGCTGCTCGCACTAAACCTGGGAAGGCCTCTTCGAGTGGGGTTTGTCGGCCTGTTCGACACTGTAGCGGCTATCGGCTCTGCGGCAGATGGTCTGGATACCTCCGATGACAACAATTTGGGGGTGTCACTCTACCTGGCCCCCGGATGTGCCGATCAGGTGGTTCAACTCACCGCGCACCACGAATACCGGGTCAACTTCGCCCTCAACTCAATCAGCTCGACCCATCGTGAGATCCCTCTATACGGAGCCCATAGCGATATAGGTGGCGGGTATCTTGCCGGTGAAGAGCGGATCCCCATAGCTAGACCCTATGAGGTCACTATGATGGTGGGTGATCAAGAAGCCTTGAAGGCATTCAAGTCCGAAGCCTCCAAGCGCTACTATGAAGCTCAGAAGGTCTATCAGGCCTATCTGGCAACACCGTCACAACTCAAAGACGAGCTCCACCAATACTCGATCCCTACACCGTCGGGCGGCAGAACTGGCTACATTGCAAACACGGTTATGACCCGGTACGTCAAACCAGAGCTGCAATTGCTTGCAGGCCACCTCATGCGACAGCTTGCCGCAGAGTCAGGCGTTCCGATCCTGGAGCTTACGGAAACCATTCCAGACGAGCTTGCGGCAATATTTACTGCCTACCAGGCAGCGGCTACAACGGGTGGGCTGCCGACGCTGACTCCAGAGCAGGAACACCTGATCATGACTCAGTATGCCCACTGCTCCGACAGTTGGGTTACATCGGCAGGGATCTTCGTTAACGCACCAGCGCCATCCAGAATACGTCGGGTCTACCAGCAACAGCAGGGGAAGTAGGAATGAGGAGACTGTGGGCTATCGCGCTCGTAGGCGCAATTGTGATACTCGTCGCAGTGATGATCCTCAGCGACAAAGCACCAGACAAACCGAAAGAGGGTGAGTTGAGGAGCATCAACACCCCCAGTCATGGAGTGGGGGTTCTCTTCGGCTCACCTAAGTATGAAGCCAAAGGTGAGCCAGTGGATGGAGGTTTCCTTGATAAGAAGGGTGCTGGTGAGCCAATGGCCCCTCTCCCTGGCGCTCCTAGCGATGGACGTGCCATCGAGGAATAGCCCCGTCTAGTGTTGCAGATATGAAAAGAGCCCCTGGATGAGGGGCTCTTTAAATTCGACAAGGAGCAAATCGGCTGTCACCGGCAATGGACGCCTTCACTTCTTGTTGAGATTATCGCGAACTGTCTTGAAGGTGTCTTGGCCTTTGACCAACTCCAAGGCTGCACGGACACGATTACCAGCGTCCACGGAAGCCTCCGCATAAGAGCAATGGTAACGTTCCTTCAAAACCCTCGCGGTCTCTTGGACGACAGTCTCCTCACCATGTTCATTAACCGCCTTCTGGAAATGGTACAGATCCTTAGAGGCGTTGAGGCCTATTTTGGCAGCCTCAACCGTATCGAAAGCATCATCCACGAGGCTTTGGATAACGTCAGGGAAAGAAATAATACCTTGCATGAGTAACTCCGGTGGATAAAGGGTAATCACACTTTAAGTCTAATTCTGCATCAGGGCAATGTACGAACGGAACGCGAGCCGCGTAACGCCACAGTGCGAGCTGGCGGGCGGCCATAACCCCATCCGAACGACCGGCGAGGAGTCGCCACACTAAGCGTGGGCTCTTTGTGTTTTCAGTGCGACCAAACCGGCAGATGTCAGATCTCCTTGTGGTAGCGAATTGATATTCCACCGGGTTAGTCTCTCCATACAACAACTTGGAGAAATCGTAATGGATGTCGTCAGCCGGATTGAGCGCGCAAGAACCAAAGCTTTTTATCAGTTGCTCGTGGACAGGCTCGGAGTAGAGGCCTGGACTGTGCGAAAAGATGCCTATTTGAAGCGCATACGTGCTCAGGAGTCGAGGTTTAATATCAAGCTGCCGATAGAGCCTCAGCTCTTCTCTCCAGCAGAGGATGACATCGACTGGTATATCCTGATGTCGTATCTGTCTCATGATTTTCCGTTGAGCGACTCGGCCTACAGCAGTAGACGGGTCTGTCCCTATGCAATGGCTATCGGAGCTGTTGCAGATCAACTGCGCAAAGTCCCCAACGTTGAAGGTGTCCTGGACAAAATGCTGGCGAATAACAACAAGCCTGAAACCCAGCTTTTCGAGCTGCTGACGGCTTCGTTCTACTTAAAGAACGGCTACGAGGTCGCCTTCATTCCGGAAAACAGCATTGTCTGGCCCGACGGGAAAACCAAGAAATCTCCCGACATGCTAGTCAAGTCAGGAGAGCTGGAGTTCTACGTTGAATGTAAACGGGCGGATAAGCAAACCAGGTACTCAAAGAGCGAAGAGCAGGCATGGGCCAATATCTGGCATGAGTTAAGCGAACACATGCACGAAGTTGCACCGTGGAACATCATCAACTTGGTTTTCCATGAGCAGGTTGCTGACGTGACGCCGGAAGAGGTAATCCAAGTGGTTAATCTCGCCCTCAAAGGAGGAACAGGAAAAGCAAAGGAGAGGGCTATCAGTGTCGAAATCCGGGCCATCGACAAGTTAGGACTCCTGCGTCACTATCGAGAGTTTTCGGTTAGACCCAATAGGGGAGCCCGCAGAATTCGGAAAAAATCGTACGCTAAGGTTTTCCGGGCATCCGTAAGGGCCGAAACTTCCCGTCTTCCAGTCTGCGGCTCTGCCGCCAGACGTAATCGCCGGTTAGGTTGATGTGCTCCCAGCCCAGCGGCGACAGGAATTGCAGCAGCTCGCCGTCCACCGGCTTGCCGGCCTCGACCAACCCCTGGGTGGCGCGTTCCAGGTACACCGTGTTCCACAGCACGATAGCCGCCGTCACCAGGTTGAGGCCGCTGGCCCGGTAGCGCTGCTGCTCGAAGCTCCGATCCCTGATTTCCCCAAGGCGGTTGAAGAACACCGCCCTGGCCAGCGAGTTGCGCGCCTCACCTTTGTTCAGGCCGGCATGCACGCGGCGGCGCAGTTCAACACTTTGCAGCCAGTCCAGGATGAACAGCGTGCGCTCGATCCGGCCCAGCTCGCGCAGGGCCACGGCCAGTCCGTTCTGGCGCGGGTAGCTGCCGAGCTTGCGCAGCATCAGCGAGGCGGTGACGGTGCCCTGCTTGATCGAGCTGGCCAGGCGCAGGATGTCGTCCCAGTGGGCACGCACGTGCTTGATGTTCAGGGTGCCGCCGATCAGCGGGCGCAACGTCGGGTAGGCTTGCACGCCCTGCGGCACGTACAGCTTGGTTTCGCCGAGGTCGCGGATGCGCGGCGCGAAGCGGAAGCCTAGCAGGTGCATCAGGGCAAAGACGTGATCGGTGAAGCCGGCCGTGTCGGTGTAGTGCTCCTCGATCCGCAGGTCGGACTCGTGGTACAGCAGGCCGTCGAGCACATAGGTGGAATCGCGGACGCCGACATTCACCACGCGGGTGCTGAACGGCGCGTACTGGTCGGAGATATGGGTATAGAACAGCCGTCCCGGCTCGCTACCGTACTTCGGGTTGACGTGCCCGGTGCTCTCGCCCCGGCCACCCGCGCGGAAGCGCTGGCCATCGGAGGATGAGGTCGTGCCGTCGCCCCAGTGGGCGGCAAAGGCGTGGCGATACTGGTGGTTGACCAGCTCGGCCAAGGCCGCCGAATAGGTTTCGTCGCGGATGTGCCAGGCTTGCAGCCAGGACAGCTTGGCGTAGGTCAGGCCGGGGCTCGACTCGGCCATCTTGGTCAGCCCGAGGTTGATCGCATCACCGAGGATTGCGGACAGCAGCAACGTCCTGTCTTTGGCCTCGGCCCCGTCCTTCAAGTGGGTGAAGTGGCGGCTGAAGCCCGTCCAGTCGTCCACGTCCATCAGCAGTTCGGTGATCTTGATGCGCGGCAGTAACTGGCTGGTTTGGTCGATCAGCGCCTGCGCCCGATCCGGCACCGCCGCATCCAGCGGGGTGATTTTCAGCCCTGACTCGGTGAGGATGGCATCGGGCAGCTCGTTGTCCTTGGCCAGGCGGGTGACGGTGGCCAACTGCTCGTCCAGCAGCTGCAAACGCTCTTCCAGGTACTGGTCGCTGTTCGGGTTGATCGCCAGGGGCAGGGCCTGCTCGCGCTTGAGTGCGGCGAACTTCTCGGCCGGCAGCAGGTAGTCGTCGAAGTCGCGGAACTGCCGCGAGCCCTTGACCCAGATGTCGCCGGAGCGCAGGGCGTTCTTCAGCTCGGACAGGGCGCAGATTTCGTAGAATTTCCGGTCGAGGCCTTCCGGGGTGATCACCAGCGGCTTCCAGCGCGGCTTGATGAAGGCCGTGGGTGCATCGGCCGGCACCTTGCGCAGGTTGTCGGCGTTCATCTCACGCAGGGTCTGCACGGCTGCCAGCACGCCTTGCGCGGCCGGCGCGGCGCGCAGTTCCAGCACCTCCAGCAAGGCCGGCGTGTAACGGCGCAGGGTGGCGAAGTTCTCGCCGACCAGGTGCAGGTGGTCGAAGCCTTCCGGCCGGGCCAGCAGCTCGGCCTCGCTGACGCTCTCGGTGAACTCGTCCCAGGGAATCACCGCCTCGATGGCGGCATAGGGGTCGCTGCCGCTTTCCTTCGCTTCCAGCAGCGCCTGGCCGATCCTGGAGTACAGGCGCACCTTGTCGTTGATCGCCTTGCCCTGCTTCTGGAACTGCTGCTGATGCTTGTGCTTCGCGCCGCTGAACAGCTTGACCAGGATGCGGTCATGCAGATCGACCAGCTCATCGATCACGGTCGCGGTGCTCTCCAGCACCACGGCGGCCAGGGTCGCGTAGCGGCGCTGCGGCTCGAACTTACCGAGGTCTTTGGGCGTCATCTGCCCACCCTCGCGGGCCAGCTTGAGCAGGCGGTTCTGGTGGATGTGCCGGCCCAGGCCTTCGGGCAAGTCCACCAACTGAAATGTCTTCAGCCGCTCGATGTGTTCCAGCATGTGCCGAGAGTTGGGTTTCAGCGGTGCCTGGCGCAGCCAGGTCAACCAGGTGATGCTGCTGCCGGCCTTGAGCTTCAACAGCTCGTCCAGCTTGGCCCGATGCGAGTCCGTGAGTGGTTCGACCAGGGCGCGGTAGACCCGCCGATTGGCTCGCGCAATGGCTTCCGAGCAGGCCCGGTCAATCACGCTCAGCGCCGGCAGGATGCGTCGTTTCTGCCGTAGGCTCTCCAGGGCCTGACCGGCCAGCAGCAAGCCTTTGTCGGTCTGCTGGGCCAGCTCGGTTAGCTCGCGCACCAGGGCGCGGAAGTCGGACAGGCCGAACGGGGCCAGTTGCAGGTAGGTGCGCAGTTCCTGGGCATGCTCGCGACGGGTCACGTCGCGCTCGCCGTACTTTGCCCAGCTCGCCGGCTCGGCCTGGACTTGCTTCGCCACCCACAGGATGACCGGCTCGGGCAGCTCGCTGTCGGTTCCCAGCGCGTAACCGGGGTAGCGCAGCAGGCAGAGCTGCACGGCGAAGCCGAGGCGGTTGGCGTCGCCGCGTCGCTGGCGGATCAGCGACAGGTCGGAGTCGTTGAAGGTGTAGTAGCGGATCAGGTCATCCTGGCTTTCCGGCAGCGCAAGCAGGGTGTCCCGCTCCGTGGCCGAGAGGATCAAGCGACGCGGCATGTGTCAGTCGTCCGTGCGGAGGTACTGGTAGAGGGTTTCCCGGCTGATGTTGAACTCGCGGGCAAGCTGCGCCTTGGGCTCGCCGGCCGTCGCTCGCTGCCGCAGGGTAGCAGCCTGCTCATCGGACAGGGCTTTCTTGCGGCCCCGGTACGCGCCACGCTGCTTGGCCAAGGCGATGCCCTCACGCTGCCGCTCGCGGATCAGGGCGCGCTCGAACTCAGCGAAGGCCCCCATCACCGACAGCATCAGGTTGGCCATCGGCGAGTCCTCGCCAGTGAACACCAGGCCCTCCTTCAGGAACTCGATGCGCACGCCGCGCTGAGTCAGCTTCTGTACCAAGCGACGCAGGTCATCGAGGTTGCGGGCCAGCCGATCCATGCTGTGCACCACCACTGTATCGCCTTCGCGGACGAAGCTCAGCAGCGCTTCGAGCTGGGGGCGCTGGGTGTCCTTGCCCGATGCCTTGTCGGTGAACACCTTGCTCACCTGGGTTTGTTCCAGCTGGCGTTCCGGGTTCTGGTCAAAGCTGCTGACCCGGACGTAGCCGATGCGGTGCCCCTGCACGATGTCTCCTTGGTTGAAGGCGGCTTAAGTGCACTTTCTGTTCCGTTGTGCCTCAAAGCCCATTTCTGTCAGGCTGAAATCTATAACCTTCGCGGGCATGTGTCAAAAAATGGGAAAGCAGACTCTATTCTGACGAAGCGGCGCGGCCCTGCCTGACATCAAGTTAGGGTATGCCTCAACCTGACGGCGGCGAATCACAAGCGTCCGGTTTGACGCTGGTTTCGGTCGCAGTGCTGGCCCGCGCCTGGAAGCGCTGATAGCACTCCAGCCCGCAGAAATGCTCCACGTACTCGGCCCCTTCCGGCGTGAAGGCGGCATCGAGCGGGATTTCCTTGCAGCACACGCAGCAACTGGTGCTCGGTTCATTGGCGTTCATGGTGGTGTTCCTCCATTGGTTGACGAAGCCGACGAAGGCCGCCGCCGGCATCGGCCTGGCGAACAGGAAACCCTGCACCGTGTCGCAACCCGCCTGCCGCAACCACGCAAGGCAGTCGGGTGTTTCCACACCCTCGGCTACCACCTCCATTGTCGTTTTCAGAAGACGGCTGCACTGAACGTCAGAAGCCGACTGCACTATAGCAGCGGAGGGGTTGGATCCATCAGGCAACGACGGGCTGCTGCCGGCCATCAGCGGACGCAGGGAGGACTTTCCGCAACCGGCCGTTCGATGCGGCACCGATGGCCTTCGCGCAGGGGTAGTGAATCCGCCAGGATTGACTTGCGCTGCCCTACCTCTCACTAGTGAGGGGCGGCAGCGCATCAAGCGGTGAGCGCACTCCGGCACCGCCAACTTTCAGCACATGCGTGTAAATCATCGTCGTAGAGACGTCGGAATGGCCGAGCAGATCCTGCACGGTTCGAATGTCGTAACCGCTGCGGAGCAAGGCCGTCGCGAACGAGTGGCGGAGGGTGTGCGGTGTGGCGGGCTTCGTGATGCCTGCTTGTTCTACGGCACGTTTGAAGGCGCGCTGAAAGGTCTGGTCATACATGTGATGGCGACGCACGACACCGCTCCGTGGATCGGTCGAATGCGTGTGCTGCGCAAAAACCCAGAACCACGGCCAGGAATGCCCGGCGCGCGGATACTTCCGCTCAAGGGCGTCGGGAAGCGCAACGCCGCTGCGGCCCTCGGCCTGGTCCTTCAGCCACCATGCCCGTGCACGCGACAGCTGCTCGCGCAGGCTGGGTGCCAAGCTCTCGGGTAACATCAAGGCCCGATCCTTGGAGCCCTTGCCCTCCCGCACGATGATCGTGCCGTGATCGAAATCCAGATCCTTGACCCGCAGTTGCAAACCCTCACTGATCCGCATGCCCGTTCCATACAGAAGCTGGGCGAACAAACGATGCTCGCCTTCCAGAAAACCGAGGATGCGAACCACTTCATCCGGGGTCAGCACCACCGGCAAGCGCCGCGACGGCCGAGGTCTTCCGATCTCCTGAAGCCAGGGCAGATCCGTGCACAGCACCTTGCCGTAGAAGAACAGCAAGGCCGCCAATGCCTGACGATGCGTGGAGACCGAAACCTTGCGCTCGTTCGCCAGCCAGGACAGAAATGCCTCGACTTCGCTGCTGCCCAAGGTTGCCGGGTGACGCACACCGTGGAAACGGATGAAGGCACGAACCCAGTGGACATAAGCCTGTTCGGTTGGTAAGCTGTAATGCAAGTAGCGTATGCGCTCACGCAACTGGTCCAGAACCTTGACCGAACGCAGCGGTGGTAACGGCGCAGTGGCGGTTTTCATGGCTTGTTATGACTGTTTTTTTGTACAGTCTATGCCTCGGGCATCCAAGCAGCAAGCGCGTTACGCCGTGGGTCGATGTTTGATGTTATGGAGCAGCAACGATGTTACGCAGCAGGGCAGTCGCCCTAAAACAAAGTTATGCCGCACCCACCCCTATGGAGTCTTGATGTTAAAAGTTATTAGTAGTTTATTGGTCTACATGACCGCGTCTGTCATGGCTGTCGCAAGTCCGTTAGCCCATTCCGGGGAGCCGAGTGGTGAGTATCCGACAGTCAACGAAATTCCGGTCGGAGAGGTCCGACTTTACCAGATTGCCGATGGTGTTTGGTCGCATATCGCAACGCAGTCGTTTGATGGCGCGGTCTACCCGTCCAATGGTCTCATTGTCCGTGATGGTGATGAGTTGCTTTTGATTGATACAGCGTGGGGTGCGAAAAACACAGCGGCACTTCTCGCGGAGATTGAAAAGCAAATTGGACTTCCCGTAACGCGTGCAGTCTCCACGCACTTTCATGACGACCGCGTCGGCGGCGTTGATGTCCTTCGGGCGGCTGGGGTGGCAACGTACGCATCACCGTCGACACGCCGGCTAGCCGAGGCAGAGGGGAACGAGATTCCCACGCATTCTCTAGAAGGACTCTCATCGAGCGGGGACGCAGTGCGCTTCGGTCCAGTAGAGCTCTTCTATCCTGGTGCTGCGCATTCGACCGACAATCTGGTTGTATACGTCCCGTCAGCGAACGTGCTATACGGTGGTTGTGCCGTTCATGAGTTGTCAAGCACGTCTGCGGGGAACGTGGCCGATGCCGATCTGGCTGAATGGCCCACCTCCGTTGAGCGGATTCAAAAACACTACCCGGAAGCAGAGGTCGTCATTCCCGGGCACGGTCTACCGGGCGGTCTAGACTTGCTCCAGCACACAGCGAACGTTGTCAAAGCACACAAAAATCGCTCAGTCGCCGAGTAGCAGATGCGGCATAACAAATCGTTGGAGCGGGACTTTTGCTACGCAGGCTGCGCCTACTCCGCAAAAGCCCCTCAACTCAGGCGTTAGGCATCACAAAGTACAGCATCGTGACCAACAGCAACGATTCCGTCACACTGCGCCTCATGACTGAGCATGACCTTGCGATGCTCTATGAGTGGCTAAATCGATCTCATATCGTCGAGTGGTGGGGCGGAGAAGAAGCACGCCCGACGCTTGCTGACGTACAGGAACAGTACTTGCCAAGCGTTTTAGCGCAAGAGTCCGTCACTCCATACATTGCAATGCTGAATGGAGAGCCGATTGGGTATGCCCAGTCGTACGTTGCTCTTGGAAGCGGGGACGGATGGTGGGAAGAAGAAACCGATCCAGGAGTACGCGGAATAGACCAGTCACTGGCGAATGCATCACAACTGGGCAAAGGCTTGGGAACCAAGCTGGTTCGAGCACTGGTTGAGTTGCTGTTCAATGATCCCGAGGTCACCAAGATCCAAACGGACCCGTCGCCGAGCAACTTGCGAGCGATCCGATGCTACGAGAAAGCGGGGTTTGAGAGGCAAGGTACCGTAACCACCCCAGATGGTCCAGCCGTGTACATGGTTCAAACACGCCAGGCATTCGAGCGAACACGCAGTGATGCCTAACCCTTCCATCGAGGGGGACGTCCAAGGGCTGGCGCCCTTGGCCGCCCCTCATGTCAAACGTTAGACCGCTATGACAGTCGCCCTCGACGAAGTATCTGAACTAAAGAATTTGCTTTCACCCTTGTTGGATGAATGCACTTTTGAAGAAGTTGAGTATGGTCAGTCAGATGCTCGAGTGATTCGAGTTCTATTTCCTGATCGCAATACCGCGTATCTAAAGTACGCCTCCGGATCTTCTGCTCAAGAAATTCTTCAAGAGCATCAGCGCACTAGATGGCTCAGAACACGAGCTCTCGTACCGGAAGTGATCTCATATGTCTCGACTTCAACTGTCACCATCCTGTTGACAAAAGCATTGATTGGCCACAATGCCGCTGACGCCGCAGATGCAGATCCAGTTATTGTTGTTGCAGAGATGGCACGAGCGTTACGCGACCTCCATTCGATCTCGCCTGACGATTGCCCATTCGACGAAAGGCTCCACCTGCGACTGAAGCTGGCTTCGGGCCGTTTGGAAGCCGGGTTAGTTGATGAGGAGGACTTTGATCACGCAAGGCAAGGCATGCTGGCGCGGGATGTTTACGAGCAACTTTTTATACAAATGCCTGGAGCGGAGCAGCTGGTAGTCACACATGGCGACGCCTGTCCCGAGAACTTCATCTTCCAAGGTAATGCCTTCGTCGGCTTCATAGACTGCGGTCGGGTCGGGCTTGCCGATAAGTATCAAGACCTGGCGCTTGCATCGAGAAACATTGACGCGGTATTTGGACCAGAACTCACTAACCAGTTCTTCATCGAGTATGGAGAGCCAAATCCGAACATAGCTAAGATTGAGTACTACCGGATCTTGGATGAGTTCTTCTAAGCGCGGTCTAACAATTCGTTCAAGCCGAGATCGCTTCGCGGCCGCGGAGTTGTTCTGTAAATTGTCACAACGCCGCGGCCGCAAAGCGCTCCGGCTTAACTCAGGCGTTAAACATCATGAGGGAAGCGGTGATCGCCGAAGTATCGACTCAACTATCAGAGGTAGTTGGCGTCATCGAGCGCCATCTCGAACCGACGTTGCTGGCCGTACATTTGTACGGCTCCGCAGTGGATGGCGGCCTGAAGCCACACAGTGATATTGATTTGCTGGTTACGGTGACCGTAAGGCTTGATGAAACAACGCGGCGAGCTTTGATCAACGACCTTTTGGAAACTTCGGCTTCCCCTGGAGAGAGCGAGATTCTCCGCGCTGTAGAAGTCACCATTGTTGTGCACGACGACATCATTCCGTGGCGTTATCCAGCTAAGCGCGAACTGCAATTTGGAGAATGGCAGCGCAATGACATTCTTGCAGGTATCTTCGAGCCAGCCACGATCGACATTGATCTGGCTATCTTGCTGACAAAAGCAAGAGAACATAGCGTTGCCTTGGTAGGTCCAGCGGCGGAGGAACTCTTTGATCCGGTTCCTGAACAGGATCTATTTGAGGCGCTAAATGAAACCTTAACGCTATGGAACTCGCCGCCCGACTGGGCTGGCGATGAGCGAAATGTAGTGCTTACGTTGTCCCGCATTTGGTACAGCGCAGTAACCGGCAGAATCGCGCCGAAGGATGTCGCTGCCGACTGGGCAATGGAGCGCCTGCCGGCCCAGTATCAGCCCGTCATACTTGAAGCTAGACAGGCTTATCTTGGACAAGAAGAAGATCGCTTGGCCTCGCGCGCAGATCAGTTGGAAGAATTTGTTCACTACGTGAAAGGCGAGATCACCAAGGTAGTCGGCAAATAATACATGTTAGGCGACGCGTGGAGTCGCTCTAGAATTTTCGGGTACAAATTTTATGACGAATTATTTTGAGAGTCCCTTCAAAGGGAAGCTTCTGACTGAGCAGGTGAAGAATCCGAACATCAAGGTAGGGCGGTATAGCTACTATTCCGGCTATTACCATGGGCACTCGTTTGATGATTGTGCTCGCTACCTTCTACCAGACCGTGATGACGTTGATCAGCTGATTATCGGCAGCTTCTGCTCCATCGGATCAGGCGCAGCTTTTATTATGGCTGGGAATCAAGGCCACCGATATGATTGGGTCTCTTCTTTCCCTTTCTTCTACATGAACGAGGAGCCCGCGTTTGCAAAATCAGTCGATGCATTCCAGCGGGCTGGCGACACAGTTATAGGAAGTGATGTGTGGATCGGTTCGGAGGCCATGATCATGCCCGGGATCAAGATCGGGCATGGAGCGGTGATAGGTAGCCGCGCTTTGGTTGCCAAAGACGTGGAACCCTACACCATAGTGGGGGGAAACCCTGCAAAGTCGATTAGGAAGCGCTTTTCTGAAGAAGAAATTTCTATGCTTTTAGATATGGCTTGGTGGGATTGGCCGCTGGAACAAATCAAGGAAGCAATGCCTTTTCTTTGTTCGTCTGGCATTGCCAGCCTGTATCGTCGCTGGCAAGGCACAAGCGCCTAACAATACGCTACACACGGACAAATTACTCGCTGCGCTCCTAATTTGCCGGTGAGCGTGGCGTTAGATGCACTAAGCACATAATTGCTCACAGCCAAACTATCAGGTCAAGTCTGCTTTTATTATTTTTAAGCGTGCATAATAAGCCCTACACAAATTGGGAGATATATCATGAAAGGCTGGCTTTTTCTTGTTATCGCAATAGTTGGCGAAGTAATCGCAACATCCGCATTAAAATCTAGCGAGGGCTTTACTAAGCTTGCCCCTTCCGCCGTTGTCATAATCGGTTATGGCATCGCATTTTATTTTCTTTCTCTGGTTCTGAAATCCATCCCTGTCGGTGTTGCTTATGCAGTCTGGTCGGGACTCGGCGTCGTCATAATTACAGCCATTGCCTGGTTGCTTCATGGGCAAAAGCTTGATGCGTGGGGCTTTGTAGGTATGGGGCTCATAATTGCTGCCTTTTTGCTCGCCCGATCCCCATCGTGGAAGTCGCTGCGGAGGCCGACGCCATGGTGACGGTGTTCGGCATTCTGAATCTCACCGAGGACTCCTTCTTCGATGAGAGCCGGCGGCTAGACCCCGCCGGCGCTGTCACCGCGGCGATCGAAATGCTGCGAGTCGGATCAGACGTCGTGGATGTCGGACCGGCCGCCAGCCATCCGGACGCGAGGCCTGTATCGCCGGCCGATGAGATCAGACGTATTGCGCCGCTCTTAGACGCCCTGTCCGATCAGATGCACCGTGTTTCAATCGACAGCTTCCAACCGGAAACCCAGCGCTATGCGCTCAAGCGCGGCGTGGGCTACCTGAACGATATCCAAGGATTTCCTGACCCTGCGCTCTATCCCGATATTGCTGAGGCGGACTGCAGGCTGGTGGTTATGCACTCAGCGCAGCGGGATGGCATCGCCACCCGCACCGGTCACCTTCGACCCGAAGACGCGCTCGACGAGATTGTGCGGTTCTTCGAGGCGCGGGTTTCCGCCTTGCGACGGAGCGGGGTCGCTGCCGACCGGCTCATCCTCGATCCGGGGATGGGATTTTTCTTGAGCCCCGCACCGGAAACATCGCTGCACGTGCTGTCGAACCTTCAAAAGCTGAAGTCGGCGTTGGGGCTTCCGCTATTGGTCTCGGTGTCGCGGAAATCCTTCTTGGGCGCCACCGTTGGCCTTCCTGTAAAGGATCTGGGTCCAGCGAGCCTTGCGGCGGAACTTCACGCGATCGGCAATGGCGCTGACTACGTCCGCACCCACGCGCCTGGAGATCTGCGAAGCGCAATCACCTTCTCGGAAACCCTCGCGAAATTTCGCAGTCGCGACGCCAGAGACCGAGGGTTAGATCATGCCTAGCATTCACCTTCCGGCCGCCCGCTAGCGGACCCTGGTCAGGTTCCGCGAAGGTGGGCGCAGACATGCTGGGCTCGTCAGGATCAAACTGCACTATGAGGCGGCGGTTCATACCGCGCCAGGGGAGCGAATGGACAGCGAGGAGCCTCCGAACGTTCGGGTCGCCTGCTCGGGTGATATCGACGAGGTTGTGCGGCTGATGCACGACGCTGCGGCGTGGATGTCCGCCAAGGGAACGCCCGCCTGGGACGTCGCGCGGATCGACCGGACATTCGCGGAGACCTTCGTCCTGAGATCCGAGCTCCTAGTCGCGAGTTGCAGCGACGGCATCGTCGGCTGTTGCACCTTGTCGGCCGAGGATCCCGAGTTCTGGCCCGACGCCCTCAAGGGGGAGGCCGCATATCTGCACAAGCTCGCGGTGCGACGGACACATGCGGGCCGGGGTGTCAGCTCCGCGCTGATCGAGGCTTGCCGCCATGCCGCGCGAACGCAGGGGTGCGCCAAGCTGCGGCTCGACTGCCACCCGAACCTGCGTGGCCTATACGAGCGGCTCGGATTCACCCACGTCGACACTTTCAATCCCGGCTGGGATCCAACCTTCATCGCAGAACGCCTAGAACTCGAAATCTAACGTCCGTTCGGGCATCGAGGTCCATGTCGGGGTGGGACGGGCCCGTGGCTTCAAGATCACTTGCAGTCCGACCGCGATGTCTTGGTTGCGCGAGAGGTTGTCGATATGCTGAGTGTGCGATGGTTGATCGCTTCCTCGCCGCTCTCCACGGCGACGATGGCCGCCGCCATCAGCAAGTGCGCCAGTTCCCCTATGGTGCCCTCGCTGCGTGTGAGCAGGTAGCGAGCCATGTCCAGCGTGGCAATTGGGGAAGGCCGGCGCAGCGGGAGCGAAGCGGCGAAGCTGGCCAGCAGTGAGCAGCAATCGTCGTTGGCCTCCCATACCGGCAGCATCATCGGCTCGAAGCGATTTTCCAACTGGTCATCGGAGCGGATGGCTAGGTAGGCGTCGCGCGTGCCTACCCCAACCAACGGGATGCGCAGTTCGTTGCCGAGGAAGCGCAGCAGGTTGAGGAATTCCCGGCGGTTGACGCTGTTGCCGGCCAGCACGTTGTGCAGCTCGTCGATCACCAGCATGCGCACGCCGACCTTGCGCAGCAGTGCCAGAGCCAGTTGCTCCATTTCCGGCAACCGTGGGCGTGGGCGCAGCGGCGCGCCCATCGCGGCGAGCAGCGCGACGTAGAAGCGGATCACGGACGGCTCGGACGGCATCTGCACGACCAACACCGGGATGTGCTCCTGGTCGGCGTCGGAGCTGGCCGGGTGGGTGCGGCGGAACTTCTCGACGATCATCGACTTGCCATTGTTGGTCGGGCCAACCAGCAGCAGGTTGGGCATGCGTTGCTTGTTTGGCCACGCATAAAGGGCTTCCAGCCGGTTCAGCGCCTCGACTGCGCGCGGATAGCCGATCCAGCGGTCGGCGCGAAGGCGCTGGATGCGCTCGTCCGCCGGAAGACGGGCCAAGCCCTGGGCCGCCGGCAGCAGGTGGGACAGGTCGATGATGGGATATTCGTCCACGGCTACCACTCCTCAATCTGGTCGAACGGTTTGGCGGGTGGCAAGTTGTCTGCCTGCGGGTCGGCAATATCCGTATCCGGCGGAACGGGCTTGTCCGGCCGAGCTGATGTCTTGAGGTGCTGGCGGCGATCCGCGTCACGCCGCGCCTTGCGTGTGGCCTTCTGCGCGCTGGTCACAATCTCACGCATCTGGCCGATCATGCGGAACAGCGCCGACTCATCCACCTGTTCGCGCCCTTGCTGCCGCAGTTTCGCCAGCGCCTGCCGTTGTTCCCAGAGGGTGACAGCCGGATGCGACAAGGTACGGTAGGGAATTTCCAGGTAATGCTGTCCCTCCGGTTCCAGGACCCAGATACGGCTGATGTCGCGCGGATCGCGCCGGATCAGAAAGGACGGCCAGCGTTCACGCCGCGCAATCCACGGCTTGAGCGCATCGGCGTAGTAGTGGATGTGGTCGATGACAAAGCCGGTGCGGGTCAGCGTGCGCCGGAGGATCGGCAGAAAATCGACCAGGAACGAAGTAGCGCGTGTGACGACGGCCGGTACGCCGACACGCGCCACGGCCTCGGCCCAGCGCGCGGCCGGCGGTTGGAGCAGGCCGTTGTGCACCGAACCGTGGTAGGTGCCGACCGCCAATGTGAGCCAGCGCTCTAGCTCGCGCAGCGTCAGGGCGGCCTTGTTTTCGGAATCGTAGTCGCCGCGCTGGTCAGGGTTGGAGAAGGTCGTTCCCGGCAGTTCGTCGTGAATCATCTGCATCGCCGTGCCGATGATCCGTTCCACGATGCCGCCATAGTGCGGCTGTCCCAGCGGGCGATAGTCCAGCCGGATGCCATGCTGCTCGCAACCCCGGCGCAGGGCCTCGCTCTTGAACTCGGCCGCGTTGTCTAGGTAGAGCAGCAAGGGCTTGCCGCTCATCTGCCAATCCATTTCCACGTTCAGTCCTTCCAGCCAAGGGCGCTTGTCGCAGGCGACATGCACGAGGCACAGGCCAACCGAAACGGCAGACGGCGCTTCCAGCGTGACGACCATGCCGAGCACGCAGCGGGTGAACACGTCGATGGCGAGGGTCAGGTACGGGCGGCCAATAGGTTGCCGGTCGCGGTCATCGACCACGATCAGGTCGATGACCGTATGGTCTATCTGCACCTGCTCCAGCGGCGCGGTCACGGCAGGAGGCTCGCCGCCCACACCTTGTAGGTCACGAGCGGCATCCTGGCCTTCCCGCCGGCGGATGACCTTGCGCGGGTCAAGGCTAGCGATCCGTAAGGCCACGGTATTGCGCGCCGGCACTCGCAGTTTTTGAGCCTTGCACACCTGAGTGACTTCGCGGTGAAAGGCCGCTAGGCTGCGCTTCTGCTTGGTCAGGAACCGCTTTTGCAGTAGCTCGTGGATGACGCGCTCGACCGGTTCCGGCAAGCGCCCCTTACCTTTACCTCCACCGGACTGGCCGGGCACCAGATCCGTCACGAGGCCGCTGCCTTGCCGGGCACGCCGGATCAGAACGTATACCTGGCGCCGAGACAAGCCCAGCGCCTGAGCCGCCATATCGGCCGCTTCGTGCCCGACCGTCTCCGACTGCGCCAACGGACTGATGATCTCCGCACGACGGCGCGCACGCTCCCAAGCCGGCACTGTTGCAAAGTTAGCGATGAGGCAGCCTTTTGTCTTATTCAAAGGCCTTACATTTCAAAAACTCTGCTTACCAGGCGCATTTCGCCCAGGGGATCACCATAATAAAATGCTGAGGCCTGGCCTTTGCGTAGTGCACGCATCACCTCAATACCTTTGATGGTGGCGTAAGCCGTCTTCATGGATTTAAATCCCAGCGTGGCGCCGATTATCCGTTTCAGTTTGCCATGATCGCATTCAATCACGTTGTTCCGGTACTTAATCTGTCGGTGTTCAACGTCAGACGGGCACCGGCCTTCGCGTTTGAGCAGAGCAAGCGCGCGACCATAGGCGGGCGCTTTATCCGTGTTGATGAATCGCGGGATCTGCCACTTCTTCACGTTGTTGAGGATTTTACCCAGAAACCGGTATGCAGCTTTGCTGTTACGACGGGAGGAGAGATAAAAATCGACAGTGCGGCCCCGGCTGTCGACGGCCCGGTACAGATACGCCCAGCGGCCATTGACCTTCACGTAGGTTTCATCCATGTGCCACGGGCAAAGATCGGAAGGGTTACGCCAGTACCAGCGCAGCCGTTTTTCCATTTCAGGCGCATAACGCTGAACCCAGCGGTAAATCGTGGAGTGATCGACATTCACTCCGCGTTCAGCCAGCATCTCCTGCAGCTCACGGTAACTGATGCCGTATTTGCAGTACCAGCGTACGGCCCACAGAATGATGTCACGCTGAAAATGCCGGCCTTTGAATGGGTTCATGTGCAGCTCCATCAGCAAAAGGGGATGATAAGTTTATCACCACCGACTATTTGCAACAGTGCCGCAAGCTGCGCAGACGCACCGTCACCGTCCGCAGCATCCAGCGCCCGGCACAGCCGCGCCAGTGCGTCCAGGCCGATACCCGCTTCGAAGGCAGCCCGTACAAAGCGCAGCCGTTGCAACGCGGTGTCATCGAACAAGCCGTAGCCGCCCGTGGTGCACGCGACCGGCCGTAGCAATCCGCGCAGCAGGTAGTCGCGCACGATATGCACGCTCACCCCGGCATCAAGGGCCAGCCGGGACACTGTGTAGGCGCTCATTGAACACCTCCTTTTCCTCATCCGGCGCAGCACGAAAGCTGCTTCACGTCCTTGCTGAAGGTCTGCGCCGCGAGCTTCAGCCCTTCGACCATGGTCAGGTAGGGGAACAATTGGTCGGCCAGTTCCTGCACGGTCATACGGTTGCGAATGGCGAGCACCGCCGTCTGGATCAGTTCACCCGCTTCCGGGGCCACCGCTTGCACGCCGATGAGCCGTCCGCTACCTTCCTCGATGACCAGCTTGATGAAGCCGCGTGTGTCGAAGTTGGCAAGCGCACGCGGCACGTTGTCCAAGGTCAAGGTGCGACTGTCGGTCACGATCCCGTCGTGATGTGCTTCCGCCTCGCTGTAGCCCACGGTGGCGACCTGCGGGTCGGTGAACACCACGGCCGGCATTGCGGTCAGGTCCAGGGCCGCATCGCCGCCAGTCATGTTGATCGCAGCACGGGTGCCGGCCGCTGCCGCCACATAGACGAACTGAGGCTGGTCGGTGCAGTCGCCGGCGGCATAGATGTGTGGCGCGCTGGTGCGCATGCCTTTGTCGATGACGATAGCCCCCTGCGCGTTGACGGCGACACCCGCCGCTTCCAATGCCAGGCTGCGCGTGTTCGGTGCCCTGCCAGTGGCAACCAGCAGCTTGTCGGCGCGTATTTCACCGTGCCCGGTGGTCAGCACGAATTCGCCGCCAACATGGGCGACTTGGCTGGCTTGCGTGTGCTCCAGCACCTCGATGCCCTCGGCACGGAAAGCAGCTGTCACGGCCTCGCCGATGGCCGGGTCTTCCCGGAAGAACAAGGTGCTGCGCGCCAGGATGGTCACTTTACTGCCCAGCCGGGCAAAGGCTTGCGCCAGTTCCAGCGCCACCACCGACGAGCCGATCACGGCCAGGCGTTCGGGAATGGTGTCGCTGACCAGAGCCTCGGTCGAAGTCCAGAAGGGAGACTCTTTCAAGCCGGGAATCAAAGGCACGGCCGGGCTGGCACCCGTGGCGACCAGGCAGCGGTCGAACGCCACCACACGCTCGCCGCCATCGTTTAAACGGACAGCAAGGCGCTGGTCGTCCTTGAAACGCGCTTCACCATGCAGCACGGTGATGGCCGGGTTGCCGTCCAGGATGCCTTCGTACTTGGCGTGGCGCAGCTCATCGACGCGCGCCTGCTGCTGGGCCAGTAGTTTGCTGCGATCAATCGCAGGCACAGTCGCTGCGATCCCACTGTCGAATGGGCTTTCACGGCGCAAATGGGCGATATGGGCAGCACGGATCATGATCTTGGACGGCACGCAGCCGACATTGACGCAAGTGCCGCCGATGGTGCCGCGCTCGATCAGCGTGACCTTCGCGCCTTGCTCGACGGCCTTCAGCGCCGCCGCCATTGCGGCCCCGCCGCTGCCAATAACGGCGACGTGCAGTCCGTCCCCATCACCACCAGCCTTGTCGTCACCGCCCAGCCATCCCAGCGCCTTGCCAAGCAATCTGCCCCGCGCTGAAGTGGATGGGGCATCGGCGGGTGTGGCCTTGTAGCCGAGACCGGCCACAGCGGCAGTCAGCGCCTCTGGCGAGGTGCCGGGATCGGTGGCGAGTTGCGCGGAGCCGTTCGGGTAGGACACAAGCGCCGACAGCACGCCCGGCACTTTCTCCAGGGCTTCCTTGACATGTGTCGCGCACGAGTCGCAGGTCATTCCGGTGATATTCAAATACATTGCATCGTTCCTTTTCGTTTCGGCAACTGCCAATGCAGTTAGCCGTGTTTGGGTGGTAGTTCGCAGCGGCGGTTGGCCGGTGAGAGCAGATCCCAGATCGACACCCCGACCATCAAGGCCAGACCGACATAGAGGAGGTTCGCCGTCCACCAATTGCCAAAAAACAAGAGCATGGCCGCCAGCACGATGGCTGGGCCGACCATCCCGAGCAGGCTGCGGTGCCATTGCCGATGACTCAGCCAGCCCAGTGCATTCGCCAGCAAAGCCACGACTGCGAACAGCGGCAGCAGCTTGGAGATAAACAACCCTTCGTATTCCTGTAGAAAGCCTAGGCCGATGGCCGCGCCCAGGCTGGCGGTAGCCGGGAAACAGGCAGCGCATCCCATCGCGGAAACAACGCTGCCAAGCGCGCCCGCCTTGTCGGCAATGCGTGTCATCAGTCCCATGATCGCCCTAGGTTCGGGTTCAGTGGTTCACTGCTTGACGCTGGACGGATAGCCCGCGTCTCCGGTTGCCTTGGTTAGCTTCTGCACGCTGGTCTTGGCATCATCGAACGTGACAACCGCTTCGCGTGTCTCGAAGGTCACGTCAATTTTGCTGACGCCTTCGACCTTGGAAATCGCCTTCTTGACGGTGATCGGGCAGGCGGAGCAGGTCATGCCCGGTACGGACAGCGTGACGGTCTGGGTGGCGGCCCACACGGGGGCAACAACGGCAGCGAGGGCGAGGGCGAGGGCGGCAAACAGTTTTTTCATGATGAACTCCTGTGATTAATAGAAAAATAGCATGACGTAGGGAAATCCGAGCGCGACCAGGACCAGCGCGGCCACGATCCAGAAAATGAGCTTGTAAGTAGCCCGCACTTGGGGAATCGCGCACACGTCCCCCGGTTTGCAGGCTTGCGCCGGGCGATAGATGCGCCGCCAGGCAAAGAACAACGCGACCAGCGCTGCGCCGATGAAGATCGGGCGATAGGGTTCCAGAACCGTCAGGTTGCCGATCCATGCCCCGCTGAATCCCAAGGCGACCAAGACCAGCGGCCCGAGGCAGCAGGCCGATGCAAGAATGGCGGCTAGCGCGCCGGTGAAGAGCGCGCCGCGCCCGTTTTGTGGTTCAGACATACGCTTGTCCTTTCAAATTTGTATTGGATAGCTTAAGCTTACTTCCGTAGTTATGTACGGAGTCAAGCGATATGGAAAACAATTTTGAGAATCTGACCATTGGCGTTTTCGCCAAGGCGGCCGGGGTCAATGTGGAGACCATACGGTTCTACCAGCGCAAGGGCCTGCTGCCGGAGCCAGACAAGCCCTACGGCAGCATTCGCCGCTATGGCGAGGCGGATGTAACACGGGTGCGCTTCGTGAAATCGGCCCAGCGGCTGGGCTTTAGCCTGGACGAAATCGCCGAGCTACTGCGGCTGGAGGATGGCACCCATTGCGAGGAAGCCAGCGGCCTGGCCGAGCACAAGCTCAAGGATGTGCGCGAGAAGATGGCCGACTTGGCACGCATGGAGGCCGTGCTGTCTGAACTGGTGTGCGCCTGCCACGCGCGGAAAGGGAACGTTTCCTGCCCGCTGATTGCGTCACTGCAAGACGGAACGAAGCTCGCTGCATCGGCGCGGGGGAGTCACGGGGTGACTACGCCTTAGCGTGCTTTATTTTCCGAATTCTGAGACGACCCCCAATAGCCCTCAACAAGAGTTGCTGGTGTTCGGTGATATGGACAGCAATGAGAAGCGCAGCATCTCAACTATCGCGCAGCAAGTTGTTCGGCCAGGAACCCAAGACGACGTTCTCAACATGTTTGTACAGGATGTTGCCCAGTGCGTGGGAGCTCAATGGCGCTGTGAGCATGAAGTGTCACTTGGTCTGCGATCCAAGCATTTCAAAAGCTTGCTCAACGATGGCGTTAAGCAGGTCCCCCCAGACCACGTAGGTGTAGTGCATATTTGGTATGAGACCTGCGAAGGTATAGAGATTGAGGAACTCCGTAGAGGTAAGCACATCGAGAATATCTCGGCATATGATGCTTCCCAAACAACCGTGCTGGGTGTTTTCCTACACGCCGTGAATTACTACCCATTCGAGGATAACTATGAGTGGGCTGAGACTGTACAAGACTTTGGCTGCGTGCCCGGTTTAATGGGACTCTTCCCTAGACAGGCTTTGATGCTCGCGTTTGACTCGACGCCGGAGGTCGAAGGCGCCACACACTGGGGGCAGGACAAGGCCGCAAAATACACGCGCTGACCGAGACATGGGCAGGGTGAATTGTCGGAACTGCTTTCCAACCACCCTGCTCACACATAAAAGTTAGACCATCATGCAGAGTGGGGTATAAAATCCCACTCCAACCCCCGAGGCCCACCTGTTACCCCGGCACAACCCTGACGAGCGCGTCTCTTCTTTCTCTCTCTTTTTCTCTCTTTCTCAATCTAATCTCCCGCGAGCGCGGGCCTAGCACAGAGGTTGAGCTCGATCGGGGTAAGGCTCACCGGGTCAAAGATTGTCACGATAAAACATCGGGCTCGCCCTCCCCCGACGCCGCGCAGCGGCGGCGATGGGGTCTCCTACCCCTCGTTGCATGATGGTCTAATACTGTCTACGATGTAACCAATGATCCGTTGGAACAAACCCACACACAGGCGGCCACATGGCGAACAACTTCATCTCAGAACAATTCTCGGCAATGTGCCGCGACCTGACGAGCCTCTCTTCCCTTCTTATCAAACGACTACCTCCACGGTACGCAAAAGTTGCGGCAATCCCTCCAACCAGAAAAGGAATGGAGAATGAGGCCATCAACAGGATTGTTGTCACAGAACAAACTGGCCGCGAAGCTCTTGAGCTGGCAGCGCACAGCTACAGGGATCTTCACATTAACCCAGACTATTCGCAGAAGTCTGCCAGGCGCACCGTAGGGGTGCTCTGGTTCTCCCCTTCCAGGATTGGTGTTGCTGACGAAATTGCGGCGACGGTTGAACGCATAAATGCGGCCAAAGCTGGTATCGAGGAGTTCATTATCTCGACGTACCCCACCAGACAAGAGAGGTTTGAAGCACTCCGAGCGGAATGCCCTGGCGTCATGACTCTGCACCTTTACAGACAAATCAGGTGCTATGCCAATGGCGACATCGACTCTATCCGCTTCACTTGGCAACGGAAGGACTCATTGAAAAGGCCGGTAAAAGAGGAGCTTTTGCAACGCATCAGAGAGGAGCTGGAGCGATCAGGGCCAGACTATCAACTTCCCCTGGAGCAGCTTATCCAGAAGATAGCAAACACCCCGGAGCCTTATCTCCGGGAGCGAAGGGAGGTGAAGGTTCAGCCGGTGGCAAACATCATGGCCGCTGGCGAACTCAAAACTGTCACCGCGCCAATGCCCCTAATCGTGCTCCAGGATAAGGATATTCAGCTCAAATTGCTTCGTAACTTCGACGCCTCAGAACAACGCAAAACGCGATCTGATAAAGCGGCATCGGAAATCCTTGGCACCTTCGGTGGCATCACTATCGAATCCTTCCCCGGATGAACCTGCGTGACAACGTAACAAAGCCCTTCTCCAAGAGGGGTCGCTTCAGAATTCGGAAATTAAAGCACGTTAAGAGATCCGATACCCAGCAACTGCGCGGCTTTGCGCAAGCTGCCAACCCCTAGAAACAGCATTTTCGTGGTTCTCGAAACTCGGCTGTTTCAGCCGTGCAATATGAGAGTGGTTTTCGAGAAAGCAACATGCCATACCAGCACTAGCGCGGATCTGATTCTCATTGAAGCCTCTCAAAAACGATCGTTTGCGAGAAGCTAGACCATGCCAGCGGCTTACCGTACGATTTTTAATGAGATGGTCACTCCCTCCTTCCCGGTACTATGCTGAGGACAGGCTTTCATTCGGAGAACTATCATGGAAAACATTGCGCTCATTGGTATCGATCTGGGTAAAAACTCTTTCCATATTCATTGCCAGGATCGTCGCGGGAAGGCTGTTTACCGTAAAAAATTTACCCGGCCAAAGTTGATCGAATTTTTGGCGACATGCCCCGCTACAACCATCGCAATGGAAGCCTGTGGCGGTTCGGCACTGTTGCAAAGTTAGCGATGAGGCAGCCTTTTGTCTTATTCAAAGGCCTTACATTTCAAAAACTCTGCTTACCAGGCGCATTTCGCCCAGGGGATCACCATAATAAAATGCTGAGGCCTGGCCTTTGCGTAGTGCACGCATCACCTCAATACCTTTGATGGTGGCGTAAGCCGTCTTCATGGATTTAAATCCCAGCGTGGCGCCGATTATCCGTTTCAGTTTGCCATGATCGCATTCAATCACGTTGTTCCGGTACTTAATCTGTCGGTGTTCAACGTCAGACGGGCACCGGCCTTCGCGTTTGAGCAGAGCAAGCGCGCGACCATAGGCGGGCGCTTTATCCGTGTTGATGAATCGCGGGATCTGCCACTTCTTCACGTTGTTGAGGATTTTACCCAGAAACCGGTATGCAGCTTTGCTGTTACGACGGGAGGAGAGATAAAAATCGACAGTGCGGCCCCGGCTGTCGACGGCCCGGTACAGATACGCCCAGCGGCCATTGACCTTCACGTAGGTTTCATCCATGTGCCACGGGCAAAGATCGGAAGGGTTACGCCAGTACCAGCGCAGCCGTTTTTCCATTTCAGGCGCATAACGCTGAACCCAGCGGTAAATCGTGGAGTGATCGACATTCACTCCGCGTTCAGCCAGCATCTCCTGCAGCTCACGGTAACTGATGCCGTATTTGCAGTACCAGCGTACGGCCCACAGAATGATGTCACGCTGAAAATGCCGGCCTTTGAATGGGTTCATGTGCAGCTCCATCAGCAAAAGGGGATGATAAGTTTATCACCACCGACTATTTGCAACAGTGCCAACGCCGGGTTATTCTTATTTGTCGCTTCTTTACTCGCCTTTATCGGCCTTCACTCAAGGATGTATTGTGGTTATGCGTTATATTCGCCTGTGTATTATCTCCCTGTTAGCCACCCTGCCGCTGGCGGTACACGCCAGCCCGCAGCCGCTTGAGCAAATTAAACAAAGCGAAAGCCAGCTGTCGGGCCGCGTAGGCATGATAGAAATGGATCTGGCCAGCGGCCGCACGCTGACCGCCTGGCGCGCCGATGAACGCTTTCCCATGATGAGCACCTTTAAAGTAGTGCTCTGCGGCGCAGTGCTGGCGCGGGTGGATGCCGGTGACGAACAGCTGGAGCGAAAGATCCACTATCGCCAGCAGGATCTGGTGGACTACTCGCCGGTCAGCGAAAAACACCTTGCCGACGGCATGACGGTCGGCGAACTCTGCGCCGCCGCCATTACCATGAGCGATAACAGCGCCGCCAATCTGCTGCTGGCCACCGTCGGCGGCCCCGCAGGATTGACTGCCTTTTTGCGCCAGATCGGCGACAACGTCACCCGCCTTGACCGCTGGGAAACGGAACTGAATGAGGCGCTTCCCGGCGACGCCCGCGACACCACTACCCCGGCCAGCATGGCCGCGACCCTGCGCAAGCTGCTGACCAGCCAGCGTCTGAGCGCCCGTTCGCAACGGCAGCTGCTGCAGTGGATGGTGGACGATCGGGTCGCCGGACCGTTGATCCGCTCCGTGCTGCCGGCGGGCTGGTTTATCGCCGATAAGACCGGAGCTAGCAAGCGGGGTGCGCGCGGGATTGTCGCCCTGCTTGGCCCGAATAACAAAGCAGAGCGCATTGTGGTGATTTATCTGCGGGATACGCCGGCGAGCATGGCCGAGCGAAATCAGCAAATCGCCGGGATCGGCGCGGCGCTGATCGAGCACTGGCAACGCTAAGCCGGCGGTGGCCGCGCGCGTTATCCGGCCCGCAGCACCTCGCAGGCGTGCCGGGCGATATGACTGGCGGCGGCATCGGAAAGATGCCGGTCGGTAATGATGGTGGTGAACCGGGTCAAAGGTAACGCCATAAACGTGGCCACCTGATTGTATTTCGAACTGTCGCACAGCAGGATGCTTCTCGCGCTGACCTGGCTGACGGTCTCCTTGACGGTAACCTTGTTCTCATCAGGGGTGAATATCCCGCGACTGTCCCAGCCGCTGGCGGAGATAAAGGCCGTATCGATAGCCAGGTGGCGTAACGTACGCGCCGCCGATTCGCCCACGCAGGAGCGGTTCTCCCGGCACAGAGTGCCGCCGGTGTGGATCACGCCGCACTGGCTGGCATCGATCAGCAGCTGGGTTATCTCAAAATCATTGGTGACCACCTGGAGATCGTTCCGGTCGAGGATCGCCCGCGCCAGCGCCAGGGTGGTAGTCCCGGCATCCAGATAGATGCAACTGTTTTTAGCGATATGACTCGCCGCCAGCGCGCCGATCGCCTGTTTCTCCTCACTCTGCAGCGTGCTTTTCACCAGATGACTGGGTTCCGCGGCCAGCCGGCTGACGGCGCGTACGCCGCCCGAGACGCTGACCAGCAGCCCCTGCTCCTCCAGTTTACTGACGTCCCGACGGATGGTCATATGGGACACGCCGAGGATCTCCGTCAGCTCGTTAATGCTTACCGCCCCACGCTGCTCCACCAGGGCTAAAATACGCTGATGTCGTTCTATTGGAATCACCGCTCTCCCCTTACCATTTTTTCACACCAGGCGTCACCACCCAGGCTACGGCCCTGGCGACACCCGGTGTTGTTATCGCGCTTTGCCGCTGTTTTTTACGCTATTTTAGGGCAAGAATCGCCGCTGTGCAGCCTCTTTCCGCCTGTGAATTTTTTATATTCATGTGGGTTATTCGTGATAACTCTCACATAAATTCACATGATAACGCTTTATTCTATCATTAAATCACATTAATTAACTAATGTTCACAAGGAGACCAGCATGGCTGCACACACTAACGTCTGCGTGATTGGACTGGGTTCAATGGGCATGGGCGCCGCCCGCGCCTGCCTGCAGGCGGGCCTGAACACCTGGGGCGTTGACATCAATCCCGACAACTGTCGCGCACTGCTGGCGGCGGGCGCCAAAGGCGCGGGCCCCAGCGCGGTGCCGTTCGCCGCGGAACTGGATGCAGTTGTGCTGCTGGTGGTCAATGCCGCCCAGGTGCGGGGGATCCTGTTCGGCGAGAGCGGCCTCGCCGCCCATCTGAAGCCGGGCACCGTCGTGATGGTGTCGTCCACCATCGCCTCCGCCGATGCTCAGGCCATTGCCGAGGCGCTGGCGGAGTACCAGCTATTGATGCTCGACGCGCCGGTATCGGGCGGCGCCGTGAAAGCGGCCGCCGGCGACATGACGGTGATGGCCTCCGGGAGCGATGCCGCCTTTGCCCGACTCGCGCCGGTGCTGGACGCCGTGGCCGGCAAAGTCTACCGCATCGGGAGCGACATTGGTCTTGGCGGCACTGTTGCAAATAGTCGGTGGTGATAAACTTATCATCCCCTTTTGCTGATGGAGCTGCACATGAACCCATTCAAAGGCCGGCATTTTCAGCGTGACATCATTCTGTGGGCCGTACGCTGGTACTGCAAATACGGCATCAGTTACCGTGAGCTGCAGGAGATGCTGGCTGAACGCGGAGTGAATGTCGATCACTCCACGATTTACCGCTGGGTTCAGCGTTATGCGCCTGAAATGGAAAAACGGCTGCGCTGGTACTGGCGTAACCCTTCCGATCTTTGCCCGTGGCACATGGATGAAACCTACGTGAAGGTCAATGGCCGCTGGGCGTATCTGTACCGGGCCGTCGACAGCCGGGGCCGCACTGTCGATTTTTATCTCTCCTCCCGTCGTAACAGCAAAGCTGCATACCGGTTTCTGGGTAAAATCCTCAACAACGTGAAGAAGTGGCAGATCCCGCGATTCATCAACACGGATAAAGCGCCCGCCTATGGTCGCGCGCTTGCTCTGCTCAAACGCGAAGGCCGGTGCCCGTCTGACGTTGAACACCGACAGATTAAGTACCGGAACAACGTGATTGAATGCGATCATGGCAAACTGAAACGGATAATCGGCGCCACGCTGGGATTTAAATCCATGAAGACGGCTTACGCCACCATCAAAGGTATTGAGGTGATGCGTGCACTACGCAAAGGCCAGGCCTCAGCATTTTATTATGGTGATCCCCTGGGCGAAATGCGCCTGGTAAGCAGAGTTTTTGAAATGTAAGGCCTTTGAATAAGACAAAAGGCTGCCTCATCGCTAACTTTGCAACAGTGCCACAATGTGCGTAATGACCCCCCTGACCTCCAACCCGTCCTCATCGTCATCAGGTATAGCCCTGAAGTTATCCAGCTTATCGAGTTCCTGGAGACACCGCTTGGGGTGTAGTCGCAATCGCATGATCCTGAATTCTTGTTCCAGGACACAGAGCACCAAAGACCCGTCAACGGGCGTGCCCCCAAAATCTACTATGAGCAGCGCACCAGGCTTTATCCCTTCCCGGAAAGAGTAGGTATCACTTCGAAAAAAGAATACTCCCGGCGCTCCTGTATTACAGTGCTGATCGAGTGACAGCCTGTTTTCCTGGTAGTCGGTTGCTGGCGATGGAAAACCCATTTTTAACGGCCTCCGTTGGGGTTAAAAAGCATGAATGTCCGGTTCTCTCCTTCCTGAGTGGAAATGTCTTTAAAAACGGTCACGTAGGTTTCAATCCACTGATTTGCTTGGCGACAACTCCAGTGAAAATTAATCAGCGCAAGCTGGCTGACAAAGGCTTCTGTCGTAACTGTCTGACGACCGTTCGGCTCACGCTTAATGCTCGCACGCCAGGCTGAGTCAATTTCATAGTGTCTAGGCATGAAAAACCTCCGATCAATATAGCTGTATGCATATGGGTCTTCCCTTGTTGTGGTGGCTGAAGGCATGATAATGGTGTATTTAATCGCCAGAGGTCACCGCCATGGACGAAAAGTCCCTCTACGCTCATATTCTCAACCTGTCCGATCCGTGGCAGGTAAAGTCCCTTTCTCTCGATGAAAATGCCGGTTCTGTTACTGTCACTATTGAGATCGCTGAAAACACCCGGCTAGCCTGTCCGACCTGCGGTAAATCCTGTTCTGTTCACGATCACCGTCATCGTAAATGGCGCCATCTTGATACCTGCCAGTTCACCACTATTGTTGAAGCCGATGTTCCACGAATTATGTGTCCGGAGCATGGCTGCCTGACGTTGCCTGTTCCGTGGGCTGGCCCCGGAAGCCGGTATACGTTGCTATTCGAATCGTTCGTTCTCTCATGGCTGAAAATCAGCACCGTTGATGCTGTCAGGAAGCAACTTAAGCTCAGTTGGAATGCGGTTGACGGCATTATGACCCGGGCAGTTAAGCGAGGTCTTGCCCGGATAAAAAAGCCATTATCCGCCCGTCATATGAATGTGGATGAGGTCGCCTTTAAAAAAGGACATCGTTACATAACGGTGATCTCCGATCGCGATGGTCGGGCGCTGGCCTTAACGGATGATCGCGGCACAGAGAGTCTTGCCGGCTATCTTCGCACGCTCACTGATGGGCAGTTGCTGGCTATCAAAACGCTCTCAATGGACATGAACGCGGGCTATATAAGAGCAGCGCGTATCCACTTACCCAGTGCGGTTGAGAAAATCGCCTTTGACCGCTTCCATGTGGCGAAGCAACTGGGCGAGGTAGTTGATAAAACCCGTCAGAATGAACATCCGCACCTCCCTGTTGAAAGCCGACACCAGGCAAAAGGAACCCGCTTCCTGTGGCAGTACAGCGATAAGTGGATGACCGAATCCCGGCAGGAAAAGCTGATGTGGCTGCGTGCACAGATGAAGCTGACGAGCCAGTGCTGGGCGCTGAAAGAGCTGGCAAAGGATATCTGGAACAGGCCATGGAGCGAGGAAAGACGGAGTGACTGGCAGAGATGGTTGGCGCTGGCGGCTAACAGTGACGTTCCCATGATGAAAAATGCCGCGAAAACGATAGGAAAAAGGCTGTACGGGATCCTGAATGCGATGCGACACAGTGTCTCAAACGGAAATGCGGAGGCACTTAACAGCAAGATCAGGCTGCTGAGGATAAAAGCCAGGGGATACCGAAACCGGGAGCGCTTTAAACTGGGGGTGATGTTCCACTACGGAAAGCTGAATATGGCGTTCTGAGCCTTCCCACCATGATCGGGGAAGACCCATGCATATACAGTATAAAGAATCAGTTTTATTCTTCAACACACTGTTTATTATGTTGTAACTACTCCCTACCTTCAGGTTCATGGTTCATTTTGTTAACGGTCTGTTGCTTCACAGCTTTGCTGATAGTCGCCCGGCTACAACCCAGCACTTTTTGAATCTGGCTCCAGGAGCTGCCGCTCGCAATCAGCCTGTTTATGGCGTCATAGCGAGACTGATTAACCTGGCGGCCTTTATACTTCCCTTCCCTTTTCGCCCTGGCGATCCCCTGCTGCTGCCGTTCCCGGCGCTGTTCATAGTCTCGCCTGGCGACGGCGGCCAGCATATCCAGCAACATATCGTTTATGGCCGAAAACATTCGGCTGTCAAAATCATTGTGACCCGATGCGAGCCAGGTTGTCGGAACGTTGACGGCCACAACCCGGATATCTTTCTGCCGGATCATTTTCTTCAGTGTGTTCCAGTCCTCCCCTACCAGGCGTGAAAGCCTGTCCACATCCTCTACCAGCAAGATATCGTTTTGCTGACAATCTTTCAGGAGCCGGAACAACTCAGGGCGTTCAAGCTTAGAACCTGATTCATTTTCAATGTAGTAGTTACAGATGCTCAGGCCGCGCTCGATGGCGAAGGTATTTATCGTGTCCAGGGCGCGTGTTGCATCCTGTTCAGTCGTGGATGCGCGTAAGTAAGCTCTGACAAAGCCTTTCGGTACTGTTTGAGTCATTATAGGGAACCAGTTCATTTTGAGTTAACCAGACACACCCATACAGTACCCATTTCAGTTGGTTCAGGGAAGGCACACTCAAAAAGAACCAGCAAACAGACCCCAGCCCTATAGTGACAACGTCACACTAAAAATTTACAACATAAAGATGATGTAAAGACACACCAAGATTTACACCATAAAGCGCACATAAAGACACAGCAACATTTACCATGTAAAGACACCATAAAGATAAATATATCTTTATTTGTGCTTTACATGGTAAAGCCATTGCATTATAAAGACACTGTAAAGACAAAAGTATCTTTACGAAAAACACACCATGTAAAGACATTCATATCTTTACATGAGCTTTACAACATAAAGAGAGGGATTCTGAAATGGGTAAAATCTTGCTTGTCGTATCAGATAAAGGTGGGGTAGGCAAAAGCACCTACGTGGCTAACACAGGCTCAATGCTGGTCAACAAAGGTAAGTCGGTAATTATCCTGAAGACAGATAAAAACCACGATCTGTTGAGCTGGAACGAAAAGCGGACAGATAACGGCTTACTCACTATCCCGGTTCACGCAGCTTACGGAAACGTCAGCAACGAAATTAAGCGCCTTAGTAAGCTGTGTGAAGTTCTCATTGTCGATTGCCCCGGCCACGACAGCCAGGAGTTCCGTAGCGCCCTGACAGTATCAGATATCGTGGTGACACTGGTTAAGCCGTCCTCTGATTTCGAAAGCGAAACACTGACCAGTGTTACAGAGAAAATCCGCACCGCTCAGAAAGCTAACGCAGCTCTGGAACCGTGGGTGCTGTTCACCAGAATCAACTCAGCGAAACCCCGCCACAGAAAAGCGGCCATTGATCTGGATAAATTACTGCGTTCGGACAACATCTGGATTCAACCTCTGAAAACCCGGATATCCGAGCTGGATGTGTATGAAAGCGCCTGTAATGAAGGGGCAGGGGTACATGACGTTAGCCGGGCATCGAGCCTTTCAACAGCGAAAGCACAGATTGAACTTGTGGCACAGGAAATTGGCATTTTATAGAAATATCAACAATATTCATCGAAATCTTTACATTGTAAATACACCATAAAGATACTATGATATTTACAATTAATGCATACCGTACAAGGGGAAATTTTCATGGCTTTAAAACTAAACCGCCCGAACATCGATGAATCTCAGCAACCAGCAACAAACGCAGAAACCGCGCGTTTTATCTCCGGCGCTACCAGAGCGCCTGTAGCGGGTAAACCAAAGTTGATGAACTTCAGACTGCCAGCGTACTTTGAGGAGATCCTGGAAGCGGAGGCGCAGAGAACAGGCCAGAGCAAGACAACCGTTCTAAAGGCAGCGCTGGCCGCATTCGATAACCTGGACGAGAACCTGAAAAACCACTGGCTGCTTGAATCTGCAAAATTAGGGTAGCGTTATGGCTAAGAAAAAGAGATATGTTGTGATGGTTAGAGATAAACCAAATACAGCGGCAATCAGCGATTATTAGCCTGGTTAGTATGGTTCGCTAACAGGCATAATAAGGCCGTTGCCTATGACTGCGGAGAATGGATTGTCGAACCATCACATTGGTTAAGAATTGGAAATCCAAAATAGAAAGAAACCTAAGGAAAGAAAAATGTTCATATTCAGATATATTAAAACTCTTATTAATATCTACTTGTTATACATCCAACCGATATTGGGGATGTTCCTTATAGGTATAGGCTTATGGGGGTTCTATGCACCTGATGAGGGAACTTGTACTAATCTCAATATTGAGTTATGCGCTGTATCAGCTATTGATGTTCTGAAGCCTGCTATTTTTGTATTTTTAGGCATTATTACCGTTGCCGGATGGTACTTTACCGAACTTCAGCCGAAGCTAAGGGGGGAGGGCAAGTATATGAAGGTAAAAACAGGTGTAAAACCGGAAGATTTCGTTAAGTAAAAACCGAGCCTAAAGACGTTAACCGTGGGGGATTTATGAATAAATCATGGCTTGAACAACAGGTGCAAAATGAAAAATTAAAAAAAGTACAGGAAGAGAAAAAAGATGGCACTATCCAAAAAGGATTGTACAGGGTTCGTATAAAAGACAAATACAGGTGGGATTTGTGGGAAAATGATTTCAGAGTTGTTATTGCTTATTCGAAAGATGATGCAGAGCTAAAATTTACAGAAATGACAGGTTTTAATGAGCATTACTATATAGAAAGCATTGAAAAAATAGTGCTTTCAGATATAGAAAAAATCTTACTGGAAAACTGAAAAGATAGTTATCCAGAGGTTTAGTTAAATAATGGCGTCAGTTTTTCAACCAGTAGCAGATCGCTTAAACCGTCTAAAGAAACAACTTCTATACCAGAATCAACAAGTGAATCAACTCCACATACTTCACCGAAGCCGATAACCATAATCGGCTTTCGGTCTATCAAATCAAAAATCACCAAAGGCAATATTACACTGTTAATCGCTTCAAACTCCTGAAAAAACATTTCAGAGCCGTATTCGCTGGCAGGAAAAAGAATCTCACTTAATCTCAAACCATAAAAAATATGGTAGTGTTCTTTAAGGTTATCCTTTAAAATATTAACAGCCTTAGAATATTTTTCGTTAATAAACTCTTTAACCTGATATTTCATAACTCTCTCCAACAAGAACCGACTGTAGGTCACCGGGCAAACGTTGCGGAATGGCGTCAGAGACGTCATTTTGCGGCGTTTGCCCTATCCTGCATCGCAGTGAAAAGAACTCGCCTCGTGCGCTATGATTAACCGATGATAAAAGGCTGAAAGAAGCACTGCAAGCCGACTGGATAACATTGTTGCTTCACGGCTGATCATCATTGGTTGCCTCAGTGCTAGTGTGCTTTGCATCAGGAACCAGAAGACGATACCACGGCATTTTTTTGTTAAGCAGCTCCATCAGGGGAGTGGCAAACAAACTCAATCCCCACAGCGTTACGATTACTGGAATCGTGAAATTTTGCGGCGTCCAGAACTGGCGCTCAAGGTGGAACCATGTAACAACACAGAGCATTCCACCAATCCAGAAAATAGCTTTACTGAAAGCCCCCAGGACTGCCAGAGAAATAACAGAGACTAAATGCAGTGCGCCAGCCGTAGCAAGACGTAGATAAAACCAGAACCATTTAGCGTGCCGGATAACCGGGTTACCGTTCGTTTCTCGCAATCGTTTTTTACGTTCCCGGATGATTTCTTTTTTCAGCTTACTTCGTTCGGCTCCCTGCGGAAACTCATATATTTTAGCCATGTTTTGCCTCACTTATTCTTTTTTGGTGGAACGACTTTGTCAAACTCCTCTAAAAATGCCATATCATCTTCCGAAAAGGATGAGGATTTTTCATTTATACTAAACTCAAATCTAAGCATGTGAGCCATTCTCCCTTTTTTCCCAACAACAGAGAAAGATAACTGATTTATTTCCGTTTTCTCAATTATCTCATTAATGCTTTTATTGATAACATCACGAACAAAAAATGAGTATTTAGGATACTTATATTTCTTCTCCCCTTCCTCAATAGTATAAAGTCCCATTTCCTCTTTTAAATCATCCACGGATATATCAAAAGATTTTTTTGAACTATTCTGACTGTAATATTTCCTAATGACTTGATAAAGGTTTGTTGAGTTTACACTGTTCAACAACACAACTGATTTCAATACCTGAGTGGTATATCTATTTTCAGAACCAATCAACTTAGAAAAATATCGCTTAGCTGTATTTGTGAATTTTATCCGTACAGTTGCAAGATGATCGTAATAGGCACAGAATTCTGTTAAGTTTAAATCCAAGCGATCAGGTATTTTATTCTTAGATGATAGTATCCCAAGTTCATCAGCCAAATTTTTTAAATCATCTCTGTTTAAAACTAACGTAGTTGAAGAAAGAACTTTAGCTCCCTCTTTCAGAGCTGCATAAGAGGCATATTTATCTAAAGAAGTAGCTTTTGAAAAAAAGTCAGCATCAACCTCCAAAATATCATCATCTAACATTTCCTTTGTATCAATCTGGCAAAGAGCCAGAAAAAGCACTCTTTTTGCTGAAAGGGAAAGGGATGCAAGAGTTACCCCAACTTCATTTCTATGTCTAACTTTCGTTAATCCCGTTACTGTCTTCACGATAAGCCTCATATAACCTTTCCTATGTAGGCAAATCATAACCCCACAAAGGTTGTAATTCAAGACAACAATACAACCTTTAATTAAAAAACCTCTCACCTTTAGATATGAAGATCTGAGGATCTTCATATCTAAAGATAGCAACAACCGCATGTTTCACTTGATGTTCAGTCAAACTGTGGAAACCGTTAAAAATCTTCTCACCTTACGTGAAAAATCCTCTCATCTTTAGTGAAAAATCTAACTACCTTAACTTAAAAATCTTCTCACCTTACGTGAAAAATCCTCTCACCTTACGTGAAAAATCCTCTCACCTTTAGCAATTTTTTTCCATAATTTTCAGGTAATTGAAGCGAGCTAAGTTTTTAAGTTTTTAAGATCAAGAAGAAAATATAAGGCTTTTAATGCACAGCGTCTGTGGATAACTCAGCATAAATCCAGAGGATAGATCCGTCTGGCCTCCCTGAGCACTGCACCACCAAAAATTGAGCAAATATTAACCTTAGCGCGTAAGTGCTCTATTGAAACCCCGTGGAAATTCCGCTTCCTCGCTCACTCGCGGGCTTCGCCCTGTCGTTCGGCTGCGGCGAGCGGTGTAATCTCTCTAAAAGATCCAGACGGGATCCTTTTCCGATCCAATTCTTAAATGCTCTCAAAAGCCCTCAGAGGCGTTTTAACCGCTTTAACCCGGTCATGGTTCAACGGAGCGGGTAAAATGCGCTTAGAACGTCATACAGCTCGTTTTTAACCTGATCCCTAATCAGGGGGTATAACAGAGGCGGCCAAAAAATCCGGCCTTGCTCGTCAGAGTATCTACCGCGCATTATCCCCGAACGGAAACCCGACCATCACAACACTTGCACAGCTTGCAGCAGTAGCCGGGTTACAGTTCACTCTCAGTAAGCCCAACCACTAACCTTTCAGACAAGCCCCTCATACCGGGGGGATTATTTCTTATGCCAGCAAAATTTCACGACCGGCGAGGATGGCCAAGTGTTTTTTGCTGGCAATTTTCGTGCAGCAGCTGGCGCCCGGATTCATTTTTTGCTGTCAGGCATCAATCGGTTTCAGCAACCCGCCCCGTAATTCGCTGCTAACGCATCTCATAACGCGCAGATACAGCGCCCCGCGCCAGTGTTTCACACTGACCCGGCGTACCGTTCGCAAGCTCACGCGCTAACTGCGACAGGCTAAACATCGTCTGATAGTCAGAAATTGGCCTGGCAGGGGTGAGGGGGGTTATCGCTCTCATTCGGGCTTGTTGGTTCGCCAGTCCTGGCGAACGTCTCCGGCGCGATGTTACGACAGCGCATTATGTAACTACAGTTCGCGCCTCTTTCGGAAATCCCTTCATGCGCGGTAAAGCAATATACATCTTTATGTAATCTTTACAATGTAAAGCATTAAAAATGATTCCATAACCATCATTTGATGGTATAATGAATTTGTTGGTTGGGAATGGTTCCCTGCCAGATTCCAGAAGCCCACACGGGCGGGAGCGAAAAATGAATATTCAGGAAGCATTAAACGTTTTTGGTTTATCCGGTGATCTGACTGAAAAGGACATCAAGGCGGCATACAAAAAAGCGGCTTTAAAATATCATCCAGACCGCAATCCATTGGGTGCCGAGCTGATGAAAGCAGTAAATGCTGCGTTTGATTTTCTCATGGCTAACATTGATAAAATCAATCAGTTTCAAAGCACTGATGAAAACGCACGTTACAACTACGGTGAAGATCTGGAAAAAGTTCTGAATACGCTTTCCGGCCTTACAGGGATTGTCTATGAAGTTATTGGTAATTGGGTCTGGATTAGCGGAGAAACTAAAGAACACAAAGACATTTTAAAGGAAATGGGCTGTAAGTGGGCATCTAAGAAAAAACAATGGTTTTACCGTCCTGAAGAACACAAAAGGCGCTGGAACCGTAAAGAACACAGCATTGAAGAAATTCGTGAAATGTATGGTACAGCGGGTAAACGTAAGGCGTCAGGCTGGACACGTGTAGAAGCAAGCGCATAACCGGAATGGGGGCGAAAGCCCCCTAGAACATGGCAAAGATTGATTCGGAGACACGTTGATGAAAAACAAGACCATAACGGAAGCGGAGCTGATAAACATTTTTGAAAGTTACGGAGCCTACATTTGCCCGGATGAGATCGAAGTTACAGCCAAAGAATGCAATGAAAATGGTTCAGTCTTGCACCGTGGCTTAAACGCAGAAGGATGGGCGCATCTTTTTGCGAAGGAAGAAGCATATCAGCAGGAATGCGAAGCCCAGGAAGCTGCAAGTGATGATGGACACTTTGATGAATAGTCTTAAAACTGCCGTAATTCGATTTACGGCTTTTTTATTGAGTTCAAAAGGCTGAATCGATGAAAGAACAGAAAAATTTCTTTGAACGGTATAAACCGGTGTTTGAAATCGTTTGTCGAATCCTGGGGAACGGCTGGCGTGTAAATCTGCTCGATGATTGCCAGTACAGGATTAAGCTAACCTCACCTGATTTTAAAAATTACTCTATACATATTCGAATGGAGAAAGGAAGGTTAGTTATCATTGGAAGCGTAGATAGTCGCAGCTGGAGAAGTCCTTACCATACTTGCACAGTATCGCCAGAGCGTAACCCTGTAGAAATCGCCGCCGATATTGAAAAGAAAATCCTGTCGGATGCTTTAGATAATGTAGATATGGCGCGAGAGTATGAACAACAGTTACAGCAAAAACGCGAGAAAAAACTGATCCTGAAAGGAATGCTATCTCGTTTAGTGCATCTTGAAAGCTGGCATGGGACATTGACCGGGTTTAAAGTTGAGAATGGGTTAGATGGTAACGTATCAGAACGGGGCGACGGATATGAAATGGTAATTCGTGGCCTGAGTGTAGATCAGCTCATAAAGGTAGCGGGGTTTATTAAACAGCTATGAGGCAAAAAATGAATGAAGTCCTGAGCGACAGGAAAAACAAAGGTAATGTAACATACAGGATTGTTGTGTCTGAAGATGCAACACGTTTGTTTATTGAACTTGAAAAACTGATGAAGGTACGCTCTAAAGAAGCGGATAAAAAAACAACTAAAAAGATTGTTTTCCAAAAATCATTTTATTACGAAGAATTCTCGAACGTTAAAGATGAAATTGATGATCCAATTTTATTGAAATTCTATACAGATACTATTGTGAAGGTACAAAATCATGAGTTTTAAGCCAACACCTGAAGAGGTGAAACAAGCACGTATTAAAGCTGGCTTTACGCAGCAGGAAGCCGCTGAACGGTTTGGTTTTACGTTATCAGCCTGGCAAGCCAAAGAAACATCCGGTAAAACGTCTCGTGGTTTAGCCGCTGGTACGTATGAATTACTTTTGCTCCTGGCTGATGAACATCCAGATTACCAGCTCGTTAAGAGAGAAAAAAATCAGGATAAAGTGACTAAATAAATTGCATTACCATCATATGATGGTATAATTTATTTGTAGGTCGGGAATAGTTCCTTACCATGATCCAGTAGCCCAAACGGGCGGGAGACTAAAATGAACACGTATGTTATCACTTTCCAGGCTTTAAACACTAAGAAAGAAAAAATCACCTGCTCTGCTTTTGTCCATTCAGAAACTCTCTTCCTTGCCGTTCATTCTTTCGAAGATAAAAATCGCGGTCGTGGTTATGTTATCACGTCTGTTAGTGAATTGTTGTCCGAGGAACTGACGGCGAAAAATTCCCTCAAGAAAAATATTAACTTTTGGTTTAATGAGTGTGGTTTAAGTAAATCTGAGGTTATAAACGAAGTAATTAACTGGAAGAATTTCGCATATACCCTTAAAGAACTGGAGGAAGCCAAAAATGAAGCGATAAGAGAACTGCGGAGTTAATCAATTAGGGGTGGTATCAGGTTGTGGAGGCAACCTGATACCGTGACACTCAATTCCCTCGCGAGGAATATAAAATGTCGGAACGCATGTTATCAGCAATACAGACTGTTGAAAAGGGTGGGCGTCCGGTTTTTCCCTTGATGCCATTCTCTGCTTTTCCTGAGTACATGGCATTACTCAGAAAAGCCCTGGAAAAGAAAGAAACAAAAGCACTGATAGAAAAACAGGAGGTGCTATGAAAAAACAGGAGTTTTTAGATTTTATCAGTGCAGAACAGAGGCGGGGAGCTGTCCGGTTTTCGCTGGGATTTAACAGCAAAGGGGAAATTGTATTGCACTGGACTAACGAGGCCGGGTTAAGAGTCTGGAGTATACTAAGCGGTAACAGGGGAAAAAGTCCCAGCCGGGCAAACCGGGAAAGAATGAGTAACCTCCGCCGCTGGCTCCATGATGCCCGGCAGGGCATGGAAGGCGACACACCAGAGGCAGAATAAAATTCCCGTTCCTGAATCGCCGAAGCCCTCCCGTTTACGGGAGGTGCTTTTTTTGTATATTCCGTAAAACAGCGCTCGCGCCCCCTGCCAGGCCATTCGCGTAGCGAATTTATTTCCGCCCAAGTTAGCCGCGAATCCGTTGTCTCCGGTCGCAGACGCACCAGATCACAGCCACGATAGCCTTTCATTTTTTGCATTTCGATGGACGCTGAAGCACAATTTATGTGTGGAGGTAGTTCACTGCGATGCAGGATAGGGCAAACGCCGCAAAATGACGTCTCTGACGCCATTCCGCAACGTTTGCCCGGTGACCTACAGTCGGTTCTTGTTGGAGAGTTTTATGAAAAAAGTTCAATTCAGGATTGAAGAAAGCCAACATGATGATCTACTTGATTGTCTTAAAACACTTTATCCAGATGAACCGGGTTTAACCGTGGCAAAAGGAATGAAGCTGCTTGCCAATGCTTTACTGAAAAGCAAGGTTAAAAATGAAGATGTTAATGTGTCAAAAGACAATGATGATTTTATCAAAACCACAATGTATTTGACAGGGAAACAAAGAACTTTAATAGAGAAAGCGGCTCATCGTCATGGCTGGAATTTATCCAGAGAATGTCGTTATCGAATCCAGACGACACTTGAAAATGAACTTGATTTTTTCGATCAGGAACTTCTGGTGATGAATCGTTGCCGTAATGCAATAGATAAAATAGGGCGAAACTTTCATTATATTATCGTTAATGATAATGCCAGAGTACTTGATAAAGATGGGTTCTATCAGGACGCTGAGCGGTTGAGTTCAGAGATAATGAGTCTCAAAAGTGAGTTTGAAAACTACATTATGTTATGCAAAGGGCGAACTGTTTCTAACAAGGTTGAGGTGTAATCATGGGCGTTTATGTTGACAAGGAATTCAGGGTTAAGCGTAAGTCCTCTGAAGCTGGCCGCAAGTCTGCTTTCGCCCATAAAGTTAAAAATGGTGGTAAAAACTATCAACGCAACGTTCAGGAACGTATCAACCGCAAGGGTGCCAGTAAGGAGGTTGTTGTCAAAATCTCAGGAGGTGCGATTACCCGGCAGGGAGTTCGAAACAGTATTGACTATATGAGCCGGGAGTCAGAGCTGCCAGTGATGAGTGAAAGCGGTCAGGTATGGAAAGGTGATGAGATTCAGGAGGCTAAAGAGCACATGATAGATCGTGCTAATGACCCTCAAAATGTTTTCGATGATAAAGGTAAGGAAAATAAAAAAGTAACCCAAAATATTGTGTTTTCACCGCCTGTATCAGCAAAGGTAAAACCTGAAGATCTGCTTGAGTCTGTCAGGAAAACGATGAACAAGAAGTACCCAAATCATCGTTTTGTGCTTGGCTATCATAACGACAAAAAAGAACATCCACACGTGCATGTCGTTTTTCGTATTCGTGATAATGACGGTAAACGAGCTGATATCAGGAAAAAAGATTTACGGGAAATTCGTACAGGTTTTTGTGAAGAGCTGAAGATGAAGGGCTATGACGTTAAAGCCACTCATAAGCAGCAGCATGGACTTAACCAGTCTATTAAAGATGCGCACAAAACAGCGCCAAAACGACAGAAGGGCGTTTATGAGGTTGTTGATGTTGGCTACGACCATTATCAGAACGATAAAACCAAACCAAAGCAGCATTTCATAAAGCTTAAGACACTGAACAAGGGCGTGGAGAAAACATATTGGGGGGCTGATTTTGGTGAGTTAACCACTCGCGAGAACGTTAAGAAAGGTGATCTTGTTAAGCTGAAGAAGTTAGGACAAAAGGAGGTGAAAATCCCTGCACTTGATAAGAACGGTGTACAGCATGGCTGGAAGACTGCACACAGGAATGAGTGGCAGCTAGAGAACCTGGGGGTTAAGGGCATAGACAGAATCTCTTCATCCAGTAAAGAGCTGGTGCTGAACAGCGCGGAGATGATTAAGAAACAGCAACTCCAGATGAGAAATTTCTCGCAAATAAAACAGTCGATGATTCAAAGCGAACAGAAAGTGAAAATCGGAATTCGTTTAGGATAATTCATACTCTCCGGTAACTTATTGATTAAGATCGATTTATTTATCTTGTTAGCAGAGTTTTTGTAAAAAGTAACTAGCGGTAAAAAATTTAGTTAACTTGACTATAAAATAAGCGCATGGTGATCAATCGATCTGCTTTTTTGTTATCAAATAGCATATGTATCTAGATATAAATAAAATACAAGCACAAACAAAATGAAATGTGTCGTAAATGCGATCTAAAGATCTGCTTGTGTGGTTGAACGCAGCACATGTAGCTGATAAAGTTTTTATGAGATGTAAATTTGTCCTTTTGTTTTTTTTCTCTGATTCGGGGTCATCCGAGTCGAGAGAGCGCCTGAAAGGAAAAACTATGGAATGGTATGTTTTGCAATTCACCACTACGAGATTTGCAGCAGTTTTTGCTCATCTCGAACGCCTGAACTTCTCTTACTTCTGTCCTATGGAGACTGAAAGGTATCGTCGCCCGGATAAGATAATTTCATATCGAGAAAGACGTTTGCCGCTTTTTCCCGGTTATCTTTTTATCCAGGCAGATTTTGAAGAGGTTCATTCCACTACAATAACTGCTATCCCTTACGTACAACGCTTTATCTCATTTGGCGGTGAGCCTTTACCTGTACCAGAAGATGTGATGGCGGAGCTTTTGTACAGACAATCACATACAACAGCTCAGGCAAATCTTTTAAGGAAATCAATTCCACACGATTTTGCTGAAATTCTACTCATGGATAATCCGCAGCAAAGAAGTATGGCTTTCATCCACTACATCACAGAGAGAAGCTTAACCCACAAAATGAAACGGAAGAAAAATGACTGCTACCCGAAAAAAAACCGCAACGAGACGCAAGCCCCAACGTAATACACTCTACCTGCCCTCAGCTTCTCGTGAGGAACTGGATAAAATTGCTCTGGAGATTGGCTATCGCAGGGGGCGACGTATTTCAAGCTCTGGTGTTGTCCAGTACCTCATAAAAAAATATTCCAGCCAGGCTATTGAGGAGCTGATAAACGAAGACGATGAAGACGATGACGACTTCGATGACTAACCATTCAGTCTAAACTTTCCGCGCTGTTCTGGCCGGGAGAAAATCATGTTATCTACTACTGCTTTTGCGGCGCTTGCTTTGCAATGCGCGGCCAGCGTTCATCCCGATACTGCGCATGAAGTTGCAAGGGTTGAATCTGGTTTTAACCCATATGCTATTGCCGAGATAATACCGAAGGTTGAACGTAAGCCCGGTGACAAAGGCGTAGTGTCCTACTTTCCCAAAACTAAGGAGGCTGCACTCCAGATCGTAAATCAAATTGAATCACGAAATCATCGTTACTCAGTCGGTCTTATGCAAATAACGAGTACGAATTTTGCAAACTTCAATACAACCGCTGAGAAAATGTTTGACCCCTGCGAAAATCTCAAGGTTTCAGAGCAAATTTTGGTGGATTGTTATAAACGTGGTGGCGATATTTTACGTGGCCTGAGTTGCTATTATTCCGGCAATCCAGAAACAGGAACTAAACCTGAATCAGATTTTAATAACACCAGTTATATACAGCGCATAGGGTTTAATCCGCCTGATAACAAAAAAAACTGGGTGGTTCCTTCAGTTAAAGATGCAATCAGAAAGGAGAATGTAACACAGAGTATCAAACCTAAAGAAGTTACCGTATATCCCCAATATGCCATGCGTGGCACTGTTTTAGATGAAAAGGAAACAAACGATGTTAAAACTCAATAAACGTTATTTAACTCTTTCTGTATTTATGGCTGCATTGATGCTTTGTGTAGCAGAACCCGCCTTTGCTGATGATGTATCCACTAAAACAACTGGCTTCTTGCAGAAGATTATCGATTTTCTGACGGATATCCGTAAGCCAGCAATCACCATCATTGCGCTGGTAATTGGTTATATCGCTATCTTCTCACGCCAGCATGCAGCGTGGATTACGCCTTTAATTATCGGGATTATCATCTTTATTGTTGCGCCATATCTGCCTGACTGGTTAGCGTAATATGTAATAAAAGGGGGCGTAAAAATGAGTACCGTTTTTAAAGGGCTGACACGCCCCGCTTTGATTAGGGGGCTGGGCGTTCCGCTCTACCCCTTTCTTGGAATGTGCGTTATCTGCGTTTTGCTTGGTGTCTGGATTCATGAGGCTATGTATGCCCTCATCCTCCCTGGCTGGTATGCCATCAAGCGAGTTACGAAGATAGATGAACGCTTTTTTGACCTGCTTTATCTGCGAATGCAAATCAAAGGTAATCCTCTGGCAAACAAGCGCTTCAATGCCGTCCATTATGCGGGGAGTTCGTACGACGCAGTCGATATATCGAAAGTGGACAATTTTATGAAGCTTAAAGACCAGTCTTCTCTTGAAGAGTTAATCCCGTATTCATCACACATCACTGATAACCTCATTGTTACCAGAAACCATGATCTACTGGCGACCTGGCAGATTGACGGAGCTTATTTTGAATGTGTAGATGAAGCGGATCTAGCCTTGCTTACTGACCAGCTCAATACGCTGATACGTAGTTTTGATGGGAAACCCGTTACCTTTTATACGCATCGTATTCGGGTTAGAAAAGAAGTGCGACCTGTATTTGACAGCAAGATCCCATTCGTCAACAGAGTGATGAACGATTATTACGAATCGCTTTCGGCGGCTGAGTATTTTGAAAACAAATTATACTTAACCGTATGCTATAAACCGTTCAGCGCTGAAGATAAAGTGACGCATTTTCTTTCAAGGAAAAAGGGTAATAAAAATATCTTCGAAGAACCCATTAATGATATGAATGAAATATGTGGCAGATTGAGCACCTATCTCTCCCGGTTTCATTCCCGTCGTCTTGGGTTATATGAAGAAAATAATATAGTTTATTCAGAACAGCTTACGCTGTTCCAGAAACTGCTATCCGGGCGCTGGCAGAAAGTCAGAGTCACCAATAGTCCGTTTTATACATACCTGGGTGGTAAAGACCTGTTCTTTGGTAACGATGCTGGACAAATCACTGCCTCTGACCATGCCCGGTACTTTCGTTGCATCGAGATCAAGGACTACTTTCAGGAAACGGATGCCGGAATTTTTGATGCACTGATGTATCTCCCGGTTGAGTATGTACAGACTTCCTCTTTAACTCCGATAGACAAGCAGTCTGCAATCAAGGCGCTGGATGATCAGATCGACAAACTCGAAATGACCGATGATGCCGCTAAATCCTTGCTCGCTGATTTGAAAGTTGGTCTCGATATGGTCTCCAGCGGCTATATTTCTTTCGGGAAAAGTCACCAGACACTGATTGTTTACGCAGATTCGCCGGAGCGTCTGGTGAAGGACACCAATATTGTAACGACGACCCTGGAGGATTTAGGGCTGATCGTAACCTATTCAACCTTGAGTCTTGGCGCAGCGTATTTTGCTCAGTTACCTGGTAACTACACGTTACGGCCACGCCTGAGTTCTATCAGCAGTCTGAACTTTGCCGAAATGGAAAGCTTCCATAATTTCTTTACGGGCAAGGAGAAAGGAAATACCTGGGGTAACAACCTTATCACCCTGGGCGGCTCAGGAAATGATATTTATAACCTGAACTATCACATGACTACCGAGCATCAAAATTACTTCGGTAAAAACCCCACGCTGGGGCATACCGAAATTCTTGGTACGTCAAACGTGGGTAAAACGGTAGTGATGATGACTAAGGCTTTCGCCGCCCAGCAGTTCGGAACGCCGGAGTCTTTTCCACCTGAGAGGAAATTAAAGAAGTTAACTACAGTATTTTTCGACAAAGATCGGGCAGCGGAACCCGGTATACGTTCAATGGGAGGTGCTTACTTTCGGGTGAAAGAAGGAGAGCCGACTGGCTGGAACCCTGCGGCTTTGCCACCAACCAAACGAAATATTTCCTTTATGAAAGACCTGGTGAGGCTACTTTGTACGCTTAACAGTGAGCCGCTTGATGATTACCAGAACCGCCTGATTTCTGATGCCGTTGAGCGCCTGATGCAGAGGTCAAACCGCTCTTATCCGATCAGTAAGTTGCGACCACTCATTCTGGAGCCTGATGATACTGAAACCCGGCGGCATGGGCTTAAAGCACGCCTGAATGCCTGGGTGCAGGGAGGGGAATTTGGCTGGGTGTTTGATAACCCGGACGATACGTTTGATGTGGACAACCTGGACGTTTTCGGTATAGACGGAACGGAGTTTCTGGATAACAAAGTACTTTCCAGCGCCGCTTCATTCTATCTCATCTACCGTGTCACCATGCTGGCTGATGGCCGCCGACTCCTTATCTACATGGATGAGTTCTGGCAATGGATTAACAACGAAGCGTTCAGAGATTTTGTTTATAACAAACTCAAAACCGCGCGTAAGCTGGATATGGTGCTTGTCGTAGCGACACAATCGCCGGATGAACTAATTAAATCACCTATCGCGGCTGCCGTTCGTGAGCAGTGCGCAACACATATTTATCTGGCGAACCCCAAAGCGAAACGTAGTGAGTACGTAGACGAGTTGGAAGTGAGAGAACTTTATTTTGACAAAATTAAAGCCATTGACCCGTTATCTCGTCAGTTCCTGGTCGTCAAAAACCCACAGAGGAAGGGGGAAAGTGATGATTTTGCGGCTTTCGCAAGACTGGATTTGGGAAAAGCGGCGTATTACCTACCGGTTCTCAGCGCATCGAAACCCCAGCTTGAACTGTTCGATGAAATCTGGAAAGAGGGTATGAAGCCGGAAGAGTGGCTTGATACCTATCTGGAACGTGCAAACCTGATTTAAGGAATCCCTATGAAAAAGCATATCGTTGCGGCACTTATCGCCTCTGTTACGGTTATTTCTGGTGCTCAGGCTGGTGTTCCCGTTGCCATTGATGCAAACCCTGAATGGGCTGTCGAAGCGCAGCGCTGGACAGAACGCCTCAAACAGTGGCAGGACACCGTGAACCACTACCAGAAACAGATTAATGCCTATAAGCAGGAGCTGCTGACCAAAACGGGCATTCGTGATGTTCAGGGACTGGTGCAGTCTGCGCAATCTGTCAGTAAGGAGCTGGAGAATATTTACGACCAGGGGAACTCCTTCATTGATGATTACATTAAGAACCCGGAAGCCACCCTGTCTGAGCAAGCCAGATCACTACTGGCCGATTATAAGGTGACAAACACCTGTAAGGGGCTGGGATATACGGGCGACCTGGTGCGGGGCTGTGAAGCCTCGTTCCTGTCCCAACTGGCGGGGATCGAGTACGGCAATAAGCTGGAAAGTAAACTGCGTGAAGATAATCAGGAAATGGCCGACCTTATCGACCAGGTGAAGAACGCCCAGGACACGAAAGCCACGCAGGACGCGACAAACGCTGTATCTCTGGCAAGCCTGAAATTTAACAAGCTCAAATTTCAGTATGAAATGTATCGCGATAAGCAGCGCGATCTTGCAGAATACAAGGAGAAAATGTTACAGGCTGCTTTCCAGGAGAAACAATTAGGGGCTGTTAATAAAGAAACTCCAGTTGTTGATTATAAGGCAGCATTTGAGCAGCAGAGTTATGAAATGAACTGAGGGGGCATTTTGAAAAAATATGGATTAGTTGCGGCGTTGGGGCTTACATTCTTTCTTACCGGGTGTGAAGAGGTTAAATCTGTAGACTGGTGGCAGTCTCACGTAGACGATGCAACGAAAAAAGTAGCTGAATGCAAAAAGTCTGGGAGTGATAGCGAAAATTGTAAAAACGCTAAGGAAGGTTTGTTTAGGTATAAGCAATTACATCCTAAGCATGTTGACTATAAAGATGCATTCAAAAATGTATTGGGTAAAGATGGAAGTTAAAAGGAGCCACTATGGCAACTTCTAGGTATTTCCAGGCCGCTCATGACGTTATTGTTAAAACTCTTGACCAGTCTTTGACTGGTCAGTTAGATAACTTTTCTTCAATAGCGTCTCAGTTGGGTAAGTATGGTATTTCCATTTATATATTGTGGTATGCTTATACCACAATAGTTGGGAAGCAAAAAACCGCAGTGCAGGATTTTTTATGGAATCTATGTCGATTCTGGTTAATTCTTGTTTTTGTCAAAAATATGGGGGGGTGGTTAGATAGTGCAACTCAGGCCATTGATGGGCTGAAGGAAACATTTGCAGGAGGTGATCCTTGGAAATGGGTTGACGAGCTTTGGGAGAAAGTTCAGCAGGTAGCTGCATATCTTATGTCCAAAGATACTTCGAAGTATGTGAAAACAGATGGGGCAATCGCATCTTTATTAACATATGCTGGAGGGATAATTGCATTATTGCTAACTTCAATAGTTTATCTCGCCGCCGAAGTTACTATTAAGATACTTACTATTACCGCGCCGTTGTTTATTATTTGTCTTTCATTTGGTTTTTTAAGGCAGATGTTTAATAGCTGGCTTCAGTTAATATTTAGCTCATGCTTCATATTCTTGTTTTGTGGACTGGCAATTAAAGCGGGAATGACGTTCCTTAATGGCATTCTGACAATCTCGATAGCTAACGCAGATGAATTAAATCTGATATCAACAGGTGCTCAGGCCGGGGTTGCAGGTGCATTTATGGCCTGGATTATCTGGCAAGCCAAAACCTATGCTTCCCAGCTCGCAGGGGTAGGTGTTGAAGGCGCGATGCAAGGGGCAGCCGCAATGGGGATTGGTGCTGGCGTGTTCGGCGCTTCCCGTATGGGGCGTAATCTGCTTGGTATGGGTAAAAATGCAGGGATTGGCGCATGGAAAGGCGTTCGCCGTCAGGATGGAGGGTTCAACCAGTCTCCTGGTGTATCCGGTAAGTTGGGGAATCTGACCGGGCAGGGCGTTAATATTGGCGCTAAGAGGCTTCGCCAGGCTGCGATAGATGCGGCGAAAAAGAAATATGGAGGTTAACCGATTTATTATTTAAATCTGTCAACTCTGAGTATTCCGCAGTAAATATTCACTCCTCTATTTAGGTTCTCACATTATGAAACTACTTATCACGGCTATCGTGACGCTTTGCCTTGTCGGATGCCAGGCGTCACATAAACAACCTCCGGTATCCGGAAAAAGCGAACCTGTTAATTCAGCAGAGGTAATGCGCAATGGGGTTTAAACTCTCAGGATTAAAACTTCCCGGTTTTAACAAGAAAAAAGAAGTAACAGACTCTTCAACTACTTTTGAAGAGAAAAATGTATTGATGCAGGAGAAAATGAACCGCATTTATAAATTCGGTGGTATTGCAGGAATTGCCGTAGGTGTGTTGTCTCTGCTGGCACTGAATGGAGCGCTACCGTTAAAGAGTACGGTTGTCGAAGCTTATCTTATTAATGGTGTCACTGGCGTTGCTGAAAGACTGACTTCTGTTAAAAAAGAAAACCTCTCTGAAAATGAAGCGCTGGCGAAATACTTCATTACTCAGTATGTGAAGCGTCGTGAAGGGTATAACTATTTCAGTCTCCAGCATGATTATGATTATGTTCTGTTATACAGCGCTGAGAATGTGGCGACGGATTACAACGCTTTAATCAACGGCAACCAGTCACCAAAGGTTATTTATAATAAAGCGGAAAAAACCGCATCTGTTCAGGATAATCCGTCCGTGATTATCAGTCCGTCATCCCGGCGCGATGATAAGGATATGGGAGCATATATCCGGTTTAAATTAACCATTCGAAATGTCGCGACAGGCCAGGATGATTATGAATACTGGAACGTCCGGTTGACCTACCGTATTGAACCACAGGTCGAAATGGCATCGGGTGACCGAAACAATAACCCGCTTAAATTCGTTGTAACGAGCTATGTACGCGATAAAGAAGTGAAAGGGTGAAAACTATGAAAATGAATAAAGGAGCGCTAATTGTGGCGCTTCTGTTGGTGTCGCACGTCTGCCATGCAGCCGTTACGCCAGCAGCCAGCCGTTTTGATCCCCGTAATCAGATTGTCAGTTATAACCCGCAAAACACGACAGTCATAAACAGTGCGGTTGGCTATACAACCACACTGGTATTTGACGAGGATGAAACGGTCATCAGTGCCAGAACCGGCTTTCCCCAGGGCTGGGAAGTGAACAAAGAAGATAACCTGGTGTATCTCGAAGTGAAGCCCGTCAAACAGACCGTACAGAAGAACAGTACCGATGACAATGGCAACCAGTCTTCAGAGGTGGTCAGTGTAGCCCTTGATCCTGAAAACGACCTGGAACGCTGGCGAACAAACCTGTTTGTTCGCACAACAAAACGTAATTACAGCATGGAGCTGAACGCCCGAACGTTCCGGCAGCCGGATAAGATCGCGTTTGTTGTTAATTACCAGTACCCGCAGGAACGCCGGAAGGAGCAAGCCGAAATCGAGAAGAAACGGATTGAGGCTCTTAACAAGCGGCAGGAGGAGCAGGCAATCAACCGTTCTCTTGAAAATGCGAAGTCGCCCAAGAACTGGGATTACTGGAAGCGGGTAGCTGACGGCAGCCAGTCAATCAGCCCGGATTATGCGTATGACGATGGCCGCTATACCTGGTTTGGCTTCAGCCCCCTGAAGAAAATCCCCAGCGTCTTTGTTATGAGCGGCGAACAGGAAACGCTGACTAACCCGGTAGTCAAAAACAGCGGTAGTTTCACCGTTGTTGGTGTTCCTGTAGACCAGCGCTTTGTTTTGCGTATGGGAAATCAGGTTGTTGGGGTTGAAAACCGGGGCTTTGGCAAAGTCCGTCTTCCGGCAGGAGATACCGTTTCCCCGAACGTTGAGAAAGAGGTGATCCAGTGAGCGAACAGGAAAATAAAATCCCGACCGCTGTAGAAATTGAACAGGCACTACGGGAACGGCATCAGAAAGAAATTGAGCAAAACGATAAAACGGATAAGGGAGATGAAGATGACGGTAAATCAGTAAAACGCCTGGGTATCGAGAAGCTTAAAAAATCGCGTAAGGGGCTGGTGATTATTGTGGCCGCTTTCCTTCTGCTGGCCGCCGGGGTGTCTGTCTACTATATCCCGTCGATTATTCGTGCAATGTCCAGCGGTGATGATAAGCCTGCCAGTAATGCGGTATCTACTGGTTCAGTAAAACGCGCGACAGGACTCAGCGATGATGTTGATCCATTCAACACCAGGGAAGAACCGGCTAAGACGGAAGAACGGAAGGAAAGCAGCGGCAAAGCGGAAACGCCACCGGAAAAAGTACAACAAAACTTCAGTCGTGCGCTGGATGTGGCCTATGGGGGGAGCAGCTCTGCTTCCTCAAATTCCGGTGGTAGCTCATCAACGGCCAGCAATACCAGGAACGAGGGGGACGGCAGTGACAAACAGGCAGAGGTTCAGCCTGTTAATGCAGGGCAACCCGCGCAGCTTTCTAAAATTACGCGCGTTCCTTATGACCCTAACCTTTTCATTCCTGAAAATACCGCGATTAAGTGCTCGCTGGACAGACGATTTATTTCTGATCTGGCTGGCAAGCTGGTCTGTACGATTAATGAGGACGTATACAGTGCAAACAGGAATGTAAAGCTAATTGAAAAGGGAACAGCCGCATATCTGATGTATAAAACGGGCACGTTCAATCATGGTCAGGGAGCCGTGTTTATCGCTGCTACGAAGCTTAGAACACGTAAGGAACCTTTCATTGATATTCCGCTGATTGATACACAGGCGGCGGGAGCGCTGGGTGAGGCCGGGGCTTCAGGCTGGATTGACACACATTTTGCAGATCGCTTTATGGGCGCGATGATGGTTGGCATGATCCCCGATGTGGCACAGGCCGCAAGTGGAGCGGCTAAAAGTAATAAAGACAATCAGACCGACTATACAGCTAACAGTCGCCAGGCTTTTGCTGATATAGCACGCGAAGCGTTTGCAAACAGCGTAAATATCCCTCCAACGCTTTATAAAAACCAGGGGGAAATCATTACTCTGATCGTTGGTCAGGATTTGGATTTCTCCAGCATCTACAAATTAAAAATGGTGGGTACCCGGAGGTAATTTGATAACGCTGGATATCAAAGAGTTTTCAATGCTGTTAGGAATAAGGGAAAGCGAAATATACCATCATATTCGTAAGGGCATACCAATAAATGGCGTTCCTTTCCCCAAACCACTGAAACAAATCAAAACGCATCGATTTAATTACGAAGAAGTCATGCGTTTTATTGAAGATCTTAAAGGAAAAGGTGAATTATGAAGGATGCAGAGAACAGACATATTGTTTATGAAATAATAGATGAATACTTCCACCACTGGCTTAATGAAGTCGATGGTTTAACTGAAATCGCGGTAAATCGGCCTGATGAACTGTTTGTTAAAGTGAGTGGGAAATGGCAGCAGCATGAATTAAAAATGGATTTTAAAGATTGTATGTCATTTGCAGGGGCAATTTCTGATTATCATGATGGTGGGTCGGTTACGCCAGAATATCCCTTACGTTCTGTTACGCTCCCCGGAGGGGAGCGTGTACAAATAGTTATTCCCCCGGCAACGGAACGGGAAACGGTGTCTATTACAATCCGTAAGCCGTCCAGTGTGTTTATCGACCATGATACCTTTGTTAAACAAGGGTTTTACTCAAGGCTAAATCAAGGGGGGAAATTCAGGGATAAAGAAGATGAATTATCTTCAATGTTTAAAGATAATTGTTTTGAACAATTTGTCCCTGAATGCCTGGTTAAGGGTAAAACGATGGTATTTTGTGCCGGAACGGGGGCGGGTAAAACCACCTTTGCAAATGCCTGTCTTCAGTACATACCCCATCATTTACGATGTATTTCAATTGAAGATACAGATGAAGCAAAGTTCAGGTTCCACAAAAATCATGTGAAATT
>NZ_CP041049.1:0-19568 GCF_006385635.1 Citrobacter sp. CF971
GGTCGGCGCGGGCCTTGCGGTCGGCCTCGATGTCCCAGCGGGCCACCGGCAGCAGCGCCTCGGCCAGATACTCGAAGTTGTACCGGATCGGCTCGCCGTCCGGGCCTTGCTCAACGTGGATGACGCGGCAAACCTCGCCGCTCTTGCTGTTCACCGTATTGACCAGCCGGAGCACGCGGCTTGCATCCTTGGCCGCTGGATCAGCGCCCAGCCCGGCCAGACGGTCGATCAGGTAACGCTGGCAGGCATTCCAGCGTGGCAGCGCCTGACGCGGCAAGGTGCCATCCAGCAGCCACTTTGCTTGCACGCCACGGCCAGAGAAAACGAGGATCGACGGCGGCGGCACGCCTTCGTCGTAGCAGCGGAACATGACAGCGGCGGCCAGTTGCTCGGGGCTGCGCCCCTGCGCCCACGGCTCGCGGTAGGTGTCCAGATCGGCGAACAGCAAGCCGATGCGGGCCAAGTTGACCACGCGGCGATTGGGCTTGATGAACTCAGCCTGAGACAGCCAGGTATCCCGGCTGTGGTCGAGCATGGAGAGCACCACGGGCATCTGTGACAGCCGGTAACTGTCCTGCTTCTTGCCGCTGCCCTCGCCCGTCGCCATGAGCAACGAGAAAAAGCCCTGCCGGGCTGTGTCGTGATAGCAACCCGCCTCATCGGCTGGGCTGAAAAGTCGTAGCTGTGCCTGTCCCATAACCTTCTTTCCGCTTGTGCGGCAAGAGGTGGGGCGCTACAATGCAAACCATGTCTGGGTGTTGCCTGTATAGGTTGCGCCTTTGGGTTCTAGCCAGTGCCACCTGACTAGTCCCGCCCCCTGCCAAGCCCCGCTGCCACGCGGGGCTTTGCTTTTTCATCCATCTGAACTCCGCTCCTTCGCTTCCAAAGTTCGCGGAATCCAGCCTTTTGCATTCGCCGTCCAGTGCAGCACGCCATGCTGCCGCAGCACTGCCGCCGCGCCATCGAAAGAGCGAAAAAACCGGATGCCTCCCCGGTACTGGCCGAGAATGCGCCGCTCGTTGCCAACGTGCAGCACGATCACCAGCCCGCGCTCTGTGTTCTCGATGACAGCGCCCTTGATCTCATGCGGTGCGTTCTTCGCAAACGCCTTGAAATGAGAGGGCGGCAGTACCTCCAGACTCAACGGTTCCATTTCAACCATCACTTTATACCCCACGCGCCGTATTTCATCAACATTATTAAATTTCGCCAAATCAAAAATGTATGGACTATAGTCCATGCTTTTGACCCGTCCAGCCGGTTAAGTGATTACTCAATCACTCTTTTCATCAAGTGAGCGCACCAGTTCGCGCAGAATGTCCGTGATGCTGCGCCCGGTCTTGGCGGCGTAAATCTTCAGCTTCGTGTGCTCGGCCCGGTCGAGGTCAAAATTCACCCGGACGGTGGCGGCCTTGTCGGCAAGGTCGGACAAGGTAGGGCCAGCCTTCGCGGCGCTCGGGCGGCCTGCTTTCATGCCAAGTTTCCCGCTACTCATTTTCACCTACTCCTTAATTACTCAAATGGTGCAATTGAGGAAACGGCGCACTTCCTCAGCCAGTGCCCGGATTTCCTCGGCGGCCTCGCTCGTCGGCTCTTGGTCAATGGCCGTGGTGCCGCTGGCCGCGCTGCTCGGGTAGATGACGCGCTGCGTGATGCGCGTTTGCAGGATCGGCAGGCCGTACCCGGCCAGCGCCTCGGAGACTTCCGCACCAATCTTGGTGCCCTTGATCGCACGGGACACCACGAAAGCCGCTTTTAGCTTGCCGTCGGTCAGCTCGATGCGCTGCTTGACCAAATCCACGAGGTCAGAGGTTGCCCAAATGTCGTAGGGCGACGGCTGCACCGGGATCAGCACGCAATCGGCGGCCTTCATTGCCGACACGGCCAAGTCATGAGCCTGCGGCGCTCCGTCGATCACAACAAAGTCTTTCCGGGCCACGCTCTTTAGATCGCGCTCGATGGTGGGCCGGTCGATGCCAACCACGGGCACGGGTTGATCCTCGCGGACGGCGGCCCAATCGCGGGCGCTGCCCTGCGGGTCAGAATCAACCAGCAACACGTCTGCGCCGTCGAGTTGCAGGGCGCGGGCAAGGTGGGTGGCGATGGTGGTTTTACCCGCCCCGCCCTTCTGGTTCAGTACAGCAATGACTTGCATATGCGCTCCTTGAGCTATTGAGCGTTTGAGGAAAAAAGGAATTACTCAAGCGCAGTATAGCATATTGAGGATTTGAGTAAATGCACCTTTTGAGGGTTTGAAGTCATAAAAAACCCCGCACGCGGCGGGGTTCGGTGGCAGGGCAGGGGAGGGCTTAGGCGGCCTGGTGGATCTCGTCGGCCACCTGTCGGCACAGGCTCTGTTGCAAAGATTGGCGGCAGTCAGAGGTAGGCTGTCGCTCTGCGCCGATCAGGCGGCTGCTGCGAAATGGTGGTTGAGCATGCCCATGGCCTCCGTCAGCGCCGAGGGCCCAATGCCAAAAGCTCTCTCCACAAGGCGCACCTCGCCCCTGATGCCGGGCTGCAGGCACCAGGGGCGAGCCTGTCCTTTGCGCAGGGCTCGCATGACTTCGAATCCCTTGATCGTGGCATAGGCCGTGGGGATCGATTTGAAACCGCGCACCGGCTTGATCAGTATCTTGAGCTTTCCGTGATCGGCCTCGATCACGTTATTGAGATACTTCACCTGCCGGTGGGCCGTCTCCCGGTCCAGCTTTCCTTCGCGCTTCAATTCGGTGATCGCTGCACCATAGCTCGGCGCTTTGTCGGTATTGAGCGTGGCAGGCTTTTCCCAGTGCTTCAGGCCTCGCAGGGCCTTGCCCAGGAACCGCTTCGCTGCCTTGGCGCTGCGGGTCGGCGACAGGTAGAAATCGATCGTGTCGCCCCGCTTGTCGACTGCCCGGTACAGGTAGGTCCACTTGCCCCGCACCTTGACGTAGGTTTCATCCAGGCGCCAGCTCGGATCAAAGCCACGCCGCCAGAACCAGCGCAGCCGCTTCTCCATCTCCGGGGCGTAGCACTGGACCCAGCGATAGATCGTCGTATGGTCGACCGAAATGCCGCGTTCCGCCAGCATTTCCTCAAGGTCGCGATAGCTGATCGGATAGCGACAATACCAGCGCACCGCCCACAGGATCACATCACCCTGGAAATGGCGCCACTTGAAATCCGTCATCGTTCCGTCCGTCCAATCTCCGCCAAGCATGCTCAAGCTTCACGATTTTTGCAACAGAGCCCACACGAGTATTGAGCATAGTCGAGATTGGTGCAGATCACTTCTGATATTGAACTGTCAGGAGCTGGCTGCTCAACAGCCATTACGCCCAATCAACTGGTGCAGTCGTCTTCTGAAAATGACATTTGGTATCTCTCATAAACGGATGTTTTTGAGAGAACTATCTTCGGCCTTCACACGCACGAAAGGCGGCGAAGCTCCGCCGTTAATCCGTCCGCCGGAGATCTCGCCCAGGCAGGCTGAAGGCCGAGCAAGCCTGACAGGCCCGAAAAGCCCGGCACGGGCGTCGGCGGCGATGACGGCGGCGGCATTATCCAGGGTTGATGATGGAAGTGGAGGATATCGACAACCTCTCGCGCAACCAAGACATCGCGGTCGGACTGCAAGTGATCTTGAAGCCACGGGCCCGTCCCACCCCGACATGGACCTCGATGCCCGAACGGACGTTAGATTTCGAGTTCTAGGCGTTCTGCGATGAAGGTTGGATCCCAGCCGGGATTGAAAGTGTCGACGTGGGTGAATCCGAGCCGCTCGTATAGGCCACGCAGGTTCGGGTGGCAGTCGAGCCGCAGCTTGGCGCACCCCTGCGTTCGCGCGGCATGGCGGCAAGCCTCGATCAGCGCGGAGCTGACACCCCGGCCCGCATGTGTCCGTCGCACCGCGAGCTTGTGCAGATATGCGGCCTCCCCCTTGAGGGCGTCGGGCCAGAACTCGGGATCCTCGGCCGACAAGGTGCAACAGCCGACGATGCCGTCGCTGCAACTCGCGACTAGGAGCTCGGATCTCAGGACGAAGGTCTCCGCGAATGTCCGGTCGATCCGCGCGACGTCCCAGGCGGGCGTTCCCTTGGCGGACATCCACGCCGCAGCGTCGTGCATCAGCCGCACAACCTCGTCGATATCACCCGAGCAGGCGACCCGAACGTTCGGAGGCTCCTCGCTGTCCATTCGCTCCCCTGGCGCGGTATGAACCGCCGCCTCATAGTGCAGTTTGATCCTGACGAGCCCAGCATGTCTGCGCCCACCTTCGCGGAACCTGACCAGGGTCCGCTAGCGGGCGGCCGGAAGGTGAATGCTAGGCATGATCTAACCCTCGGTCTCTGGCGTCGCGACTGCGAAATTTCGCGAGGGTTTCCGAGAAGGTGATTGCGCTTCGCAGATCTCCAGGCGCGTGGGTGCGGACGTAGTCAGCGCCATTGCCGATCGCGTGAAGTTCCGCCGCAAGGCTCGCTGGACCCAGATCCTTTACAGGAAGGCCAACGGTGGCGCCCAAGAAGGATTTCCGCGACACCGAGACCAATAGCGGAAGCCCCAACGCCGACTTCAGCTTTTGAAGGTTCGACAGCACGTGCAGCGATGTTTCCGGTGCGGGGCTCAAGAAAAATCCCATCCCCGGATCGAGGATGAGCCGGTCGGCAGCGACCCCGCTCCGTCGCAAGGCGGAAACCCGCGCCTCGAAGAACCGCACAATCTCGTCGAGCGCGTCTTCGGGTCGAAGGTGACCGGTGCGGGTGGCGATGCCATCCCGCTGCGCTGAGTGCATAACCACCAGCCTGCAGTCCGCCTCAGCAATATCGGGATAGAGCGCAGGGTCAGGAAATCCTTGGATATCGTTCAGGTAGCCCACGCCGCGCTTGAGCGCATAGCGCTGGGTTTCCGGTTGGAAGCTGTCGATTGAAACACGGTGCATCTGATCGGACAGGGCGTCTAAGAGCGGCGCAATACGTCTGATCTCATCGGCCGGCGATACAGGCCTCGCGTCCGGATGGCTGGCGGCCGGTCCGACATCCACGACGTCTGATCCGACTCGCAGCATTTCGATCGCCGCGGTGACAGCGCCGGCGGGGTCTAGCCGCCGGCTCTCATCGAAGAAGGAGTCCTCGGTGAGATTCAGAATGCCGAACACCGTCACCATGGCGTCGGCCTCCGCAGCGACTTCCACGATGGGGATCGGGCGAGCAAAAAGGCAGCAATTATGAGCCCCATACCTACAAAGCCCCACGCATCAAGCTTTTGCCCATGAAGCAACCAGGCAATGGCTGTAATTATGACGACGCCGAGTCCCGACCAGACTGCATAAGCAACACCGACAGGGATGGATTTCAGAACCAGAGAAAGAAAATAAAATGCGATGCCATAACCGATTATGACAACGGCGGAAGGGGCAAGCTTAGTAAAGCCCTCGCTAGATTTTAATGCGGATGTTGCGATTACTTCGCCAACTATTGCGATAACAAGAAAAAGCCAGCCTTTCATGATATATCTCCCAATTTGTGTAGGGCTTATTATGCACGCTTAAAAATAATAAAAGCAGACTTGACCTGATAGTTTGGCTGTGAGCAATTATGTGCTTAGTGCATCTAACACCTGAATTAAGCCGCGCCGCGAAGCGGCGTCGGCTTGAATGAGTTGTTAGGCAACACCGCGCTTTCTCTCGAAGGCTTGTCGTGTTTGAACCATGTAAACCGCCGGCCCGTCAGGCGTGGTGATGATCTTCTCCCGCACGAATCCTGCCTTCTCATAGCAGCGTATGGCTCGATGGTTGTTCGGAGTCGGGTCGGTCTGAATCTTCGTCACGGTGGGGTCCGAGAACAGTAGTTCAACGAGAGCGCGGACAAGCCTTGTTCCTAGGCCTTTGTTCAACTGTGTCGGGTCAGCCAGAGACTGGTCTATTCCTCGCACTCCTGGATCAGTTTCATCTTCCCACCAGCCATCACCGCTTCCGAGCGCGACGTACGACTGAGCATAGCCGATCGGTTCCTCGCCCAGCATTGCGATGTACGGTGTTACGGACTCTTCCGCCATCGCTCTGGGCAGGTAGTGTTCCAGCACTTCATCAAGAGTCGGTCGCTCTTCGTCACCACCCCACCACTCAACGATGTGCGGCCGGTTGAGCCAATCATGGAGCATCGGCAGGTCGCGCTCGGTCATGAGGCGAAGAGTTATGGGGGGGGTGCTCGCGGACATGAAATGGTCGCTCTGTGCTGCCTAACTTCGTTTTATGCGGCTGCACGTAGTGCAGTCCGACATGAAAATTTTGTTAGGCGCTTTTTAATACTCAGGACTGTACCAAAAGTGATTCAAGCTCTGATAATGATGAAACCTGATAGTGTGGTTTTATATCAGTTGGTTCAGGTTTATTGTCTGCATTGACCCAGCACGTATGTAGTCCTGCATTAAGACCACCCAATATGTCTGAGTCAGGATTATCACCGACCATGAGAACGCGTTCTCGGGAGGGATGACCCATAGCAGAAAGCGCATACTCGAAAATCTCAGGATGTGGTTTAGCAACACCTACTTGCTCTGAAATAATCAGCACATCAAAATGGTCTCGAAACCCAGTACGTTCAAGGCGTACTTGCTGAAGTTCAGTAAAGCCATTGGTAATAATGCCGAGTTTCATTTTGCCACGAAGCGTATTCAGCAAATTGGCCGCACCCTGTAATGGTGCACAGATGTCAGCCATCGCGGACAGAAAAGCACTATTCAATGTTTTGGGTGTTTCATCAAGTCGTTCAGCCCAAGATTGAAAGCGTTGATACTGGAGTTGCGTTGCTGATATTTCACCATTTTGGTATTGGACCCAGAGTGGTTTATTAACTAATTGATATTCTGAAAAATCAGCATCAGAAAAGTTGATACCAAAGCGTGAAAACATAAGTTTTAAGCCACGTAAAGCGTCGAATTCAAAAAGTGTTTCATCAGCATCGAACAATATCCATTCATACGGTTTCATTTGTGTTCATCTCTGTCATGCCTTGTGGCTACGCTTGTATTCTACGTGATGAATATTGTCAGCACTAATTGATGTAGTTACTTGCTTTGAGCCAATCAACGCATAAGATGGCTGCTTTTGAGCATATCTCAATATCATTGCTGTCAATGTAACGTAACTCTTCAATTTCAGCGGCAGGCGTTGGAGCCCCATCATAGTTAGCGAAATAGCAGGTTAATTTAACTAGCAAGCCTTCAGGTTTGCCATCAGCTTGAGCTTCAAGTGTTGCGGCATAGGTTATTGTTGAAGGTATTAAATTGATCGCTAATTCTTCAGATATTTCACGTAACAGTGCTTCATGGTCAGTTTCGTTGAGTTCACGTTTGCCGCCTGGGAGATAAAAAAGAGATTTTCCTTTGGAGCGAACAACCAGTAATTTTTTGTCTAAGATCGAGAATAAGGCTAATTTATCAATATGTGTTGTCATCGTATTTAATCATCAGGTGAAATATATCTAGCTTCAACTTAGCAACGGAAGTGAGGGTTTTAAAGCCTAACGCCTGAGTTAAGCCGCGGTGCGCAGTGGCAAGCGGCGTGCGAAGCTTAGCGTAGCACGCAAGCGCCGCCACGAAGCAACGTCGGCTTGAACGAATTGTTAGACGGGCGTCAACTATTTGTCCGTGCTCAGGATGAGTTGTGTAATAACTTGACCGACAGAGGCAACTAATTCGTCACGTTCTACGGCCGATAGTTTCGGGGCCGTTGTATACACCGCTACAGCGTAATCTCTCTCCTGGGCTTTAAAAAAACCAATGTCGTTCCGGCCCCCGTTGGCGCAGGTACCAGTTTTCTCTCCAACAACCCAATCTTTAGGAAAACCCGCTCGTAGTGTCGCGTCTCCCGTTTGGTTTCCGATCAGCCACCTCTCAATGGTGTGGGTCGAGGTGGACGTCAGTGCGCCGCCATAGAGGACTTTAGCCACAGTACGTGCCATAGCAATAGGCGTAGTTGTATCTCTGAGGTCGCCAGGTGTGTTGTCGCTCATCTCCGGCTCTTTCCGGTCTAGCCGACTCACAGAGTCGCCAATTTTACGAAAATACTGCGTCATTGCAGCAGGTCCGCCAATTTCTCTCAGTAAGAGGTTAGTAGCCCCATTGTCGCTAAGCTGCACCGCAGCTTGCGCTGCCTCGAGAACCGTCATGTGTCCCGATGCTAGAAACCGCTCCGTGGCAGGAGACCATTCGACGATCATGTCCGGCCCATATGAAAGTTTTCGATCCCCCCGCTCGGTGCCTGAGTCAATTCTTTCAAAGACCAGCGCGGCTAGCGGAAACTTGAACGTTGAGCACATTGCAAAACGCTGCGCCATTCGGTGGCCCGCGACGATCTCTCCTTGGGGATCGACGATCGCAACACCGATCTGAGCTGCTTTTTCGCGCTCTAGCTTCTCAAGATCGGTCTTGAAGGTTAATTTTTCCGACGCATATGCAGAGTGAGCGATCCCTGCCAGTAATAGTGCGTGAATGAAGCGCATGGTGATCCCTTGAGATGGAAATTATCTTTGTACGCCCGTCTAACTTTGTTTTAGGGCGACTGCCCTGCTGCGTAACATCGTTGCTGCTCCATAACATCAAACATCGACCCACGGCGTAACGCGCTTGCTGCTTGGATGCCCGAGGCATAGACTGTACAAAAAAACAGTCATAACAAGCCATGAAAACCGCCACTGCGCCGTTACCACCGCTGCGTTCGGTCAAGGTTCTGGACCAGTTGCGTGAGCGCATACGCTACTTGCATTACAGCTTACCAACCGAACAGGCTTATGTCCACTGGGTTCGTGCCTTCATCCGTTTCCACGGTGTGCGTCACCCGGCAACCTTGGGCAGCAGCGAAGTCGAGGCATTTCTGTCCTGGCTGGCGAACGAGCGCAAGGTTTCGGTCTCCACGCATCGTCAGGCATTGGCGGCCTTGCTGTTCTTCTACGGCAAGGTGCTGTGCACGGATCTGCCCTGGCTTCAGGAGATCGGAAGACCTCGGCCGTCGCGGCGCTTGCCGGTGGTGCTGACCCCGGATGAAGTGGTTCGCATCCTCGGTTTTCTGGAAGGCGAGCATCGTTTGTTCGCCCAGCTTCTGTATGGAACGGGCATGCGGATCAGTGAGGGTTTGCAACTGCGGGTCAAGGATCTGGATTTCGATCACGGCACGATCATCGTGCGGGAGGGCAAGGGCTCCAAGGATCGGGCCTTGATGTTACCCGAGAGCTTGGCACCCAGCCTGCGCGAGCAGCTGTCGCGTGCACGGGCATGGTGGCTGAAGGACCAGGCCGAGGGCCGCAGCGGCGTTGCGCTTCCCGACGCCCTTGAGCGGAAGTATCCGCGCGCCGGGCATTCCTGGCCGTGGTTCTGGGTTTTTGCGCAGCACACGCATTCGACCGATCCACGGAGCGGTGTCGTGCGTCGCCATCACATGTATGACCAGACCTTTCAGCGCGCCTTCAAACGTGCCGTAGAACAAGCAGGCATCACGAAGCCCGCCACACCGCACACCCTCCGCCACTCGTTCGCGACGGCCTTGCTCCGCAGCGGTTACGACATTCGAACCGTGCAGGATCTGCTCGGCCATTCCGACGTCTCTACGACGATGATTTACACGCATGTGCTGAAAGTTGGCGGTGCCGGAGTGCGCTCACCGCTTGATGCGCTGCCGCCCCTCACTAGTGAGAGGTAGGGCAGCGCAAGTCAATCCTGGCGGATTCACTACCCCTGCGCGAAGGCCATCGGTGCCGCATCGAACGGCCGGTTGCGGAAAGTCCTCCCTGCGTCCGCTGATGGCCGGCAGCAGCCCGTCGTTGCCTGATGGATCCAACCCCTCCGCTGCTATAGTGCAGTCGGCTTCTGACGTTCAGTGCAGCCGTCTTCTGAAAACGACATTTGAACCGGGAACCTTCCCTTTTTGGCTAGGCGTGAAACAATGGTCATTTTCCCTATACCCAAAATGACCAGGAGGCCCGCATGAAAGTCGCACGCATCTACCTGCGCGTGAGTGTCATTTTCAGAAGACGACTGCACGGAATATCAGGAGTCGGCTGCACTGGTGGATTGCAGCGCGGTGTACAGGGCCGTCTTGCTCACCTTGAGCCGTGTAGCGGCCTCTCGGACATTAAGCCCGTTGGCGATGTGCTCCCGCGCTCGCTGCAACTTGTCGGCGGTGACAACCGGCTTTCGCCCGCCCTTCCTCCCACGAGCGGCGGCGGCAGTCAACCCGGCCTTGGTGCGCTCGCGGATCAAGTCGCGCTCGAACTGGCCCAGCGCGCCGAACACGTGGAAGATGAGCCGCCCGCCTGGCGTGGTGGTGTCGATGGCTTCCGTCAGAGAACGGAAGCCGACGCCTCGCGCTTCCAGCGCGCCTATCGTTTCGATTAGGTGCGGCATAGAGCGCCCGAGCCGATCCAGCCGCCAGACGGCCAGCACGTCGCCGTCGCGCAGGTAGGCCAGCGCATCAGCCAAGCCGGGGCGGTCGGCCTTGGCCCCGGAAGCCGTGTCCTCGAAAACGCGCTCGCAGCCTGCCTTGCGTAGCGCATCCGTCTGCAAGGCGGTGTCCTGTTCCGCCGTCGATACCCGCGCATAGCCGATCAGTGCCATTTGCCGCCTCTCTTGTCCGTCATTCCGTCCGCCTATCTTAATGTCCGACAACCCGTTGTGCAATAACTTTGCTGGACAGTGTCCGGCATGGCCGACTAATGATCGTTTGGCGGACAAGGCGACTGGCATCAGCCGAACAGCTCGCTATGGGAGCCAAGCCGCGCCAGTCGCAGGGTGTCGGCGTCGGACTTGCGGTAGATCAGCAGCAGGTCGGGCTTGATGTGGCATTCGCGGTAGCCCGCCCAATCGCCGGAAAGATCGTGGTCGCGGTATCGCACATCCAGGGGCTGATCGGTCGCCAGCGCGACCAGAACCGGCTTGAGGTCATCATTCGTGCAGCGGACTCCTGATACTGTTCGTTCAATAGACGACTGCACAACAGCCTTCAAACCGCGTTGTCTGGTGCAGTCGTCTTCTGAAAATGACATTTATGCCCGCTTCTCGGATGGCTGAGAAACCACCGTTTTCTGAACAGTCGGCAGGGCTACGATGAAACACAAACAAATGCCCGCAGACGGGCGACAGGATCACGCCTTGCCCTCGGTCAGCGGCGTTTTCGTCACCCAAATGGGCAATTCCAGCGGCAGGGCGATTTCGGCCCGGTCGCGGGCCTGCAATTGCGCCCGCGCCCATTGGCCGTCTCGTTTCATCTCCGCTCGCAGAGGCAGGGGGTGGGTGTGCTCGAACTGCTCCCGGTCAAATGGCACCCCGGCTACGGTCAGCCGCTCAGGCATGGGCCGTTCCTGGCCGTGCTCGCGGACTAACACGTCATCGCCGCGCCGGATGATGTAGTACCCGGTCGCATCAGCGTTCATCCGCTCCGGCGCAGCATCTACGAAATCGGCCCGGTTCTCATCGAATGCCCAGACTTTCATGCGCAACCCTCCCGAATCGACATCAGATGGTGGCAGGAATGTGGCTGCATTGTGGTGAAGTGCCACGCTATTGCCACCGTATGCACACACAGCCGCCACAGTGTCGCCACTGTCTTACCAATATCCCGCCACCATCGTTCCACCATGTCACCACCTTGTTACCGTCATCATTGACACCATGCCGCCACCGTCTTTCCACACTGTTCCCACCATTGCCGGTGGCATCATGGGGTGGGAGTAGAAACAGGGGAGTCCTCTTGTGGCTGTTTGGGATCGGCATCCCTCGCCGCCTGTTCCTGCATAGCCCGCCGCTCCTGTTCGGCCATGCCTTTTGCGCAGGCCTGAGCGAACATTTCCGGCGTCATGCCTTGCTCCGCAGCGGTATCCATGTACGCCGCGAAACGTGCTTTGAGTCCGGCAAGCGGTGCGGCCAGAACGGTCAAGCTGAGGTAGTGCTCGAACTGGGCTGCGTGCATGAAGGTGCGTTCAAACGCCGCCCAGCGAGGATCATCATCGCTGGGCTCCGGCTGAGTGGCGTCAGCCTCTTGCGCGGCCCGCAGTTCCGCTAGACGGTGCTCCAGCGCGGCCATCGACTCTTCCTCGCGCTCGCGCTCGATGCGCTGCTGCTGTAGCCGCTTCGCCTCGGCCTCGCGCTCCTGGCGGGCCTTCTCCTTCTGCAAGGCTTCCAGCTCGGCCAGCTTCGCCAGCGTCGGCTCCTGCTCGGCGGTGATGCGCTGGTGCGCCTGCTGGCGCACGTGCTGCACGCGCAAGCTGGCCTCCTCGATGCGCTGCCCAAGTCGCTGCCACTCGGCGCGGTGTTCCTCGCGCTGCTGTTCCAGCTCGCGCAGCTTGGGCGCATGACCAATGCCCTTGTCGTGGAACCACGCCTGCACTTTGTGCGCCTCCCGCCATGCCTGCGCCTGGTCGCGGGCGCGGGCTGCGGCGCTGCCCGCCTCGGTGTGCTGGTTCTGTAGCGCCTGCCGCTCGGCCTCGGCCTGTAGTACAGCGCGGTCGCGCTCTACCAGGTCGATCACTCGCGGCGGGCGCAGGCGGGCAATCTCCTGGGCCAGCTCGCGGCTGCTCATGCGCTCCAGGCGCTGGCGCTCCTGCTGCGCCTTCTCCCGCTCGGCCCGCTCTCGGGCCTCCCGCTGGGCCTGTTCGCGGCGCTGCCGCTCGGCTTCCAGGTGGATGATTTCGGCGCCGGTATCCGGCACCGCGCGCCGCAGCTCGGCGGCGGCCTGGGCCACCTCGGCGCGGGCGGCGCGAAACTCGATCACCTGGGCGCGACCTTCGCCGCGCCAGGCGCTCGGCAACTGCTTGCGCTCCGGCTCCAGGCCGGTGCCGCGCTCGGCGTGGCTGCGCATGTCGATGCGCTGCTCCACCCCGGCCCGCTCCAGGTGCGCATTGCACATGGCCTCCCAGCGCCCGCGCAGCTCTTTCAGCTCGGCGGCCCGCTCGGCCTTGGTCAAGGTCTGGCCCGCGCTCGGGCCGTAGCCCTTGCGTGCGCCGCCCTTCTCCGGGGCCTTGGCGTTGTACCGCTTGAAGTACTGCTCCGGGTCGCGGTCGATGCCATCCACCTGTCGCTCCGAAAACATCAGGTGGAAGTGCGGCTGCTCGCCACCATCGGCGGCGGTCGGTACATGGAGGGCCCACTGGTAGGCGTGCCGGTCGCCTATCTCCTGGCGTACAAACTCGCGCACCAGCTCGATCCGCTGCGCGGCGCTCAGCTCGCGCGGCAGGGCAATTTCCATCTCCCGGTAGGTCGTGCCGTTCTTGCGCTCGTAGGCGTCGGCGGCCTGCCAGAAGGCAAGCGGGTTGGACTGCGCCCAGGCGGGCATGTTGCCCGCCTCGGTCGCTTCCAACTTTTCGCCGCGCTCTAGGCGGTTGGCGTACTGGCCTTCGCGGGCGATGTAGGCGGCATGAGGCCCGGCCTTACCGGCCTTGCCTACCTTCATGCTCAATCGCCCGATTGCCACCGCCGCCGCTCCTCGTGTTTTTTGCGCCGTAGGCGCTGGGGTGCAGGGGCTTCCCCTGCCGCGCGTTTCTCGGCTTGCCGAGAAACAACTAAGCGCGCCTTCCGTAAAACGGAAGGATACCGCAGCCGTCGCGCCCCGGCCACCTTCCGCGTAAAATGGGAGCCTCCATCACAGAGGGAGACGCACCCATGACACAAGATAAGTGGCTGGCCGAACGGCTGGCATACCTGCGCGGCTTGAAGGCTCCCAGCGATCAACAGCGCCTGCTGCTGATGCTGGCCGACAAGCCCGACCGCACCGCCGACGATGGCCGCAAACTGGCCGCCCTGGTACGCGCCGAGAAGGCCGCCGAACGCGCCCAGAAGGCCCGCGCCGACGCCGCCCGCATCATCAACGCCGAGAGGGCCGCCGAGAGGAAGGCCCGCGACCATGAGCTGTACGAGTCGGCGGGCCTGATGATCCTGGCCGGGCTGATCGATACCAAGACCGGCAAGCCGACCCGCGACCGGGGCGAACTGCTGGGCGCTCTGGTGTCGCTGGCCGAGGCCCAGGTCGATGACGCCAAGAGGGCAGCTTGGAAGGCCAAAGGCGATGCCCTGATGGCCGAGAGGGCGCGGCGATGACGGACTACGGCTATGCCATCGACCCCCGCCCCGCCGAACTGGGCGGCGGCTGGCATCACTCCCCCCCTTTCCCTTTCGGTGCCTTGGTGGCCTTCTCGGCGGCCTCGGCCTTGTCCTGCTGCCGTTGCAGCGCCTCAAGCTGCCCGGCAAGTCGTGCGGCCTGCTCGCGGGCCTCTGCTGCCACCTTGCGGGCCTCGTCACGCTCGGCCTGCGCCTGCCGGATTTCCTGCGCCGCTGCTGCGCGGGCGGTGTCGTGGGCCTGTGCAGCCTTGGCGGCCTGCTGCTCGATCTGCTCGGCGCGGTCGGCGCACGCCTCCAGCTTGGCGGCCAGCACGGCGGCCAGCACGGCGGCCTGCTGCTCGGCGGCGGTGCGGCCCTGCTGTGCCTCGGCCAGTGCGGCGCGTAGGCGCTCTATCTCTGCGGCCTGCTCCGTCTGGCGCTCGGTCTGCGCTTCGATCTTGAGCCGTGCCGTTGCCACCTCCACGCGGGCGGCCTCTGCCGCCTGCTGCTCGCGCTCGATGCGCTGCTGCGCCTCGGCCAAGTCGGCGGCCTGCTGGGCGGCTTTGCCTGCCAGCGTGTCGCGCTCCGTGGTGAGGACGGCCACCTGCTCGGCCAGCTCGTCGCGCTCGGCCTCCAGCGCCTCGCCTGCGGCCCCAAGTTCGGCGGCCTCGGCCTGCGCTTGCTGGAGTTCTTGCTCTTTCTCGGCCCGCGCCTTCGCTGCGGCCTTCTCGATCTCGCCAGCAATGGCGGCAGTCAGCGCCTGCGGCAACTCCGGGGCCGCAACGGCAGCCACCGGGCGGGCCTCACGCCATTGCACAAGATGCTTGTGGATCGTGTTTGGCGACCCGGTGCCGCCCAAACGCTCCCGGATCGCATTGATGGTGGGCTGTTGCCCGTCGCCCACGAGGGCGTCAGCGGCGGTGAAAACTTGATCCCGAGTGATGCCTTGACGTGCCATGATCCTTTCTCCTTTCGTATCGTATTACTGTATTTCGTATTGATACGATACCATACAGCTATACAGTACGATACACAAGCGGTTTTCGTAACGTACCGCTGCCCGGTCGGCTGCTCGTTTTTGGTGAAACACCGTGCTGACGCCTCGCCTTCGGCTCGTTGTCGGCCAGCCGTCGAACGAAAAGCGGAGCTTTCCGCCCGCCGCCCGGCTCCACTTGGGCAAAGCGGCCAGAAACGGGCCTACAGCGCGTTTTGAGAAGGTAAGAAAGGGGGCAGGCAGGGCCACGTCGAGAAAACGCCGCCACGGGCCGCCTACTAGTGGAGAGGGGGTCAAGCGAACCGTGGAATAAAGGGGGTAGCCCGTAGGGGGGCACCGTTTATGCCGCGAAAGTCGCTTGATGCCCTCGGAGCGCCCCAGCCTGAGCGAATGGGGGCAGGACGAAGGGCGAAGACCGCCACCCTGCCCCCGAGCCTCACGGCGGCGAGTGGCCCCCGGCAGGGCCGCCAGAGGCATCTTGCAAACACGATCAAGGCGACAGCCGTTTGACCGCATCCACAAATGACAATCTGAACAGGTGCATGGTCAGGTCGATGGCACCGCCGCCCTGCTCTTTCCGCGTGTCGTACCACTTCGGCCAGGTCGCCAGTAGCTCAACACCGCCGCCACCAATGGACACATTCAGCCGCACCGTAGCCGCGTCTTTCACCGGCACAAAGTCAGGATCACGCTTCCAGTACAGGCCCAGCCGGTCTAGCGTTTCCTGCACCCTCATTGCTCGCAACGAAGGTACTCAAAGGCAGGCGCTACGCGCCGGGCGTAGGCTTCGCCATTAGTAATACGCAGGGACTTGTCTCACGCATCTGAATCACCCGCAGCGGCCTGTAATACGCAGGGACTTGTCTCAACCGCTGGCGTTGGCTTGCCTGCTCGATACCAGCTTGCCCGGCTCATGCCCAAGGCTTCCCACGGCTTCTGACGGCTCGCGGAGTTGGCCTCATAGGTCGCACGATCGACAGCCCCAGCGGCCCGCCTGCGGGCCTCGTCACGCTTCCTGTGGCGCTCGGTCGCCATGTCCCGGCTGATGAGCGTGCGCAGCTTGCGCTGCTCGTCGTCGGTGATGTGAAACAGGCTGATAAGCGTGTCGTTCTTGGGCGTGTAGAGCGGCGCAAACTGCTTGCCGCCGAACTCCACCTTTTCCCCGGCTTCGTGGGCCTTGGCCTTGGCGTACAGCGTCATAAGCTCGGCGCTGCGGTAGTTCCACCGTGGGTCAAGCTCACGGGCCAGCGCGGCGGCCTCGTGGTACATCTGGCCGGTGTGCGTCGCACCTGACAGCAGCAGGAAATTCAGCCGCCAAAACAGGTGCTGCATCCGCTCGCCCTCGGCCACGCCGCCGCGCAGCGCGGCCAGCGTGCGCAAGTCCTCCAGACGATCCCACGCCAGTTGCCGCCCGTTGAGCGTGCGCAGGTTGCCGGTTTGGCCGCCCGGCAGCAGCTTGAACTGGCGACGGTCGGCGCGGGCCTTGCGGTCGGCCTCGATGTCCCAGCGGGCCACCGGCAGCAGCGCCTCGGCCAGATACTCGAAGTTGTACCGGATCGGCTCGCCGTCCGGGCCTTGCTCAACGTGGATGACGCGGCAAACCTCGCCGCTCTTGCTGTTCACCGTATTGACCAGCCGGAGCACGCGGCTTGCATCCTTGGCCGCTGGATCAGCGCCCAGCCCGGCCAGACGGTCGATCAGGTAACGCTGGCAGGCATTCCAGCGTGGCAGCGCCTGACGCGGCAAGGTGCCATCCAGCAGCCACTTTGCTTGCACGCCACGGCCAGAGAAAACGAGGATCGACGGCGGCGGCACGCCTTCGTCGTAGCAGCGGAACATGACAGCGGCGGCCAGTTGCTCGGGGCTGCGCCCCTGCGCCCACGGCTCGCGGTAGGTGTCCAGATCGGCGAACAGCAAGCCGATGCGGGCCAAGTTGACCACGCGGCGATTGGGCTTGATGAACTCAGCCTGAGACAGCCAGGTATCCCGGCTGTGGTCGAGCATGGAGAGCACCACGGGCATCTGTGACAGCCGGTAACTGTCCTGCTTCTTGCCGCTGCCCTCGCCCGTCGCCATGAGCAACGAGAAAAAGCCCTGCCGGGCTGTGTCGTGATAGCAACCCGCCTCATCGGCTGGGCTGAAAAGTCGTAGCTGTGCCTGTCCCATAACCTTCTTTCCGCTTGTGCGGCAAGAGGTGGGGCGCTACAATGCAAACCATGTCTGGGTGTTGCCTGTATAGGTTGCGCCTTTGGGTTCTAGCCAGTGCCACCTGACTAGTCCCGCCCCTGCCAAGCCCCGCTGCCACGCGGGGCTTTGCTTTTTCATCCATCTGAACTCCGCTCCTTCGCTTCCAAAGTTCGCGGAATCCAGCCTTTTGCATTCGCCGTCCAGTGCAGCACGCCATGCTGCCGCAGCACTGCCGCCGCGCCATCGAAAGAGCGAAAAAACCGGATGCCTCCCGGTACTGGCCGAGAATGCGCCGCTCGTTGCCAACGTGCAGCACGATCACCAGCCCGCGCTCTGTGTTCTCGATGACAGCGCCCTTGATCTCATGCGGTGCGTTCTTCGCAAACGCCTTGAAATGAGAGGGCGGCAGTACCTCCAGACTCAACGGTTCCATTTCAACCATCACTTTATACCCCGCGCCGTATTTCATCAACATTATTAAATTTCGCCAAATCAAAAATGTATGGACTATAGTCCATGCTTTTGACCCGTCCAGCGGTTAAGTGATTACTCAATCACTCTTTTCATCAAGTGAGCGCACCAGTTCGCGCAGAATGTCCGTGATGCTGCGCCCGGTCTTGGCGGCGTAAATCTTCAGCTTCGTGTGCTCGGCCCGGTCGAGGTCAAAATTCACCCGGACGGTGGCGGCCTTGTCGGCAAGGTCGGACAAGGTAGGGCCAGCCTTCGCGGCGCTCGGGCGGCCTGCTTTCATGCCAAGTTTCCCGCTACTCATTTTCACCTACTCCTTAATTACTCAAATGGTGCAATTGAGGAAACGGCGCACTTCCTCAGCCAGTGCCCGGATTTCCTCGGCGGCCTCGCTCGTCGGCTCTTGGTCAATGGCCGTGGTGCCGCTGGCCGCGCTGCTCGGGTAGATGACGCGCTGCGTGATGCGCGTTTGCAGGATCGGCAGGCCGTACCCGGCCAGCGCCTCGGAGACTTCCGCACCAATCTTGGTGCCCTTGATCGCACGGGACACCACGAAAGCCGCTTTTAGCTTGCCGTCGTCAGCTCGATGCGCTGCTTGACCAAATCCACGAGGTCAGAGGTTGCCCAAATGTCGTAGGGCGACGGCTGCACCGGGATCAGCACGCAATCGGCGGCCTTCATTGCCGACACGGCCAAGTCATGAGCCTGCGGCGCTCCGTCGATCACAACAAAGTCTTTCCGGGCACGCTCTTTAGATCGCGCTCGATGGTGGGCCGGTCGATGCCAACCACGGGCACGGGTTGATCCTCGCGGACGGCGGCCCAATCGCGGCGCGCTGCCCTGCGGGTCAGAATCAACCAGCAACACGTCTGCGCCGTCGAGTTGCAGGGCGCGGGCAAGGTGGGTGGCGATGGTGGTTTTACCCGCCCCGCCCTTCTGGTTCAGTACAGCAATGACTTGCATATGCGCTCCTTGAGCTATTGAGCGTTTGAGGAAAAAAGGAATTACTCAAGCGCAGTATAGCATATTGAGGATTTGAGTAAATGCACCTTTTGAGGGTTTGAAGTCATAAAAAACCCCGCACGCGGCGGGGTTCGGTGGCAGGGCAGGGAGGGCTTAGGCGGCCTGGTGGATCTCGTCGGCCACCTGTCGGCACGGCTGGTGTTGCAAAGATTGGCGGCAGTCAGAGGTAGGCTGTCGCTCTGCGCCGATCAGGCGGCTGCTGCGAAATGGTGGTTGAGCATGCCCATGGCCTCCGTCAGCGCCGAGGGCCCAATGCCAAAAGCTCTCTCCACAAGGCGCACCTCGCCCCTGATGCCGGGCTGCAGGCACCAGGGGCGAGCCTGTCCTTTGCGCAGGGCTCGCATGACTTCGAATCCCTTGATCGTGGCATAGGCCGTGGGGATCGATTTGAAACCGCGCACCGGCTTGATCAGTATCTTGAGCTTTCCGTGATCGGCCTCGATCACGTTATTGAGATACTTCACCTGCCGGTGGGCCGTCTCCCGGTCCAGCTTTCCTTCGCGCTTCAATTCGGTGATCGCTGCACCATAGCTCGGCGCTTTGTCGGTATTGAGCGTGGCAGGCTTTTCCCAGTGCTTCAGGCCTCGCAGGGCCTTGCCCAGGAACCGCTTCGCTGCTTGGCGCTGCGGGTCGGCGACAGGTAGAATCGATCGTGTCGCCCCGCTTGTCGACTGCCCGGTACAGGTAGGTCCACTTGCCCGCACCTTGACGTAGGTTTCATCCAGGCGCCAGCTCGGATCAAAGCCACGCCGCCAGAACCAGCGCAGCCGCTTCTCCATCTCCGGGGCGTAGCACTGGACCAGCGATAGATCGTCGTATGGTCGACCGAAATGCC
>NZ_CP041050.1:0-85170 GCF_006385635.1 Citrobacter sp. CF971
GCCCCGCTCGTTGTCGCTTTTCGAAAAGCGCATCCGGTCGCCTTCCGACACGGTAATGGTGTCCTGACGGTAGAGCGTGACGCCCTCTGTCGCCGCCTGCGCGGGCGACAGGCTGCGGGTGTTGCCCTGCGCATCCTTCAGCATCACCAGGTGCGCCTCCCCGTCCAGCGCCTCAATGCTGTAATAGGTGCTGTCCAGCAGAACCAGGCTGTCGCGGGATGCCTCCCACGTTGCCATGCGCCGCAGCTCCCCGTCGCGGATATTGGCAGGCGTGAGAACCGGCAGCGTGACCTCTTTTTCGCCCACCTCGCCGGCACCCTGACGGGCGTCATGAATCATGGCGTTCACCTGGCGGCGGTCGGCGTTCAGGGCGGTGATAACGATGGTCTGCGCCTGCGCCTCTGACGTGCGCCCCGTGTAGTCCTTCACGATGGCCTCCAGCAGCGTCGCGGGCTGCCCGCCGGGCATCAGGTCGCCGGCCGCCACGGCTTTCGCAATGGCCTCCTCCCGTTCGCGGCTGAACTCCATGACGGAGCTGTCCGGCTGCCAGGCATCCGCCCTGCGCGGCACCTGTGCCGGCGCCACGCTCTCAATGGTCGTCAGGGCGCTGCCGATATCGCGGCTAATCAGGCTGTAGACGGCAGGTTTTAGTTCCGGCGTCTGGCGGACGATCTCCTGCATCACCGCCACGTCAATGGCGCTGCGCTTCTGCAGCAGGCGGAAGGGCTGGCCCGGGGCAATGGACTGCAGCTGGTCGGTATCCCCGCTGGAGACCGCGCGCCCCCCGCCCCCGGCAATCAGGCTGTACGCCTTCGCCATGTCGGCGTTACCGACCATTGAGCTTTCATCCACGAGAAACAGCACGTTGCTGAAGTCCGTTCGTTCGCCGCCGCGCAGCTGCTGCTGCGTGTCGTGAATAAAGGCCGCCAGCGTCTGCGTTTCAGGCACGCCCGCATCGCGCATCTCGCTCACCGCCCGGTGGGTGGGGGCCACGCCGATAACGCGCGGCTGCTCCCGTTCCGGCAGCGTGCCGATGGCCGACATGACTGCCCGGAACTGGGTGGTTTTACCCACCCCGGCGTAGCCCTGCACCAGGGTAAAGCGGTCGGGGGATTCAAGTATCATGCGCGTGGCGCTCCGCTGCCCGTCGGTCAGGCCCGCCAGCTGCGCGTCCGGAACCTTATCCATCAGCGGGGTGACGGCCTCCTTTCCCTCAAGGACGTGGCGGATAATGCTTTTTTCAGCGTTGTACGACTGGCGTGAGACCAGCAGCTGCAGGCCGTTTCCCGGCGATACCGGCACCGACAGCAGGTCGCCGCTGCGCACCTGACGGTCCGCTTCCTTTTCGATGGCCTGCAGGCTGAGGCTGTCCTGCTCAAATTCTTTCGCGGCGGCCATCAGTTGCGGCTTCGTGAACGCCAGGCCGTTCCCCTCCAGCACCGGAATGGCCAGATGGATAGCCTGCTGCTCCGGCGTGTGCAGACCGGCCTTCTGGTGCGCCAGGGCATCATCGAGCCTGTCATGCCCCGCCGCATCCTTAATCTGTTCGGACACGACGCTCCAGGCAGACTGACGCGACAGCTTCTCCGTCGTTTTCTGCGCCGTCTGCGCGGAATAGAGCCGCACCGCCCGGCCGCTGAGCGCCAGTTTGTTCAGCGTGGTGTTATCCAGCTCGCGCTGCGACAGCGAGGCAAAAACCGTGGCGCTGTCGCTCACCGAGCGGCCCGGCGACTCCACCCAGCCTTGAACCACCTTCGCGGCGGTAAACGGGCTGTCGCCGGCGGGCAGGACCACGTCCGCCTTACGCCCCGGCAGGCTGACGACGAGCCCCGCCTCCCCGAGCGCCTTAACGGTCACCGTATCGCCTCCCCTGAGCCGCGTCCCCTGCGCCTGACCCAGCACTGCCAGACGGTCGCCTTCGGCCACCTGCAGCGTGCCGGTGCGGTACAGCGACCAGCTGCTGTTGAGTTCAGACAGGCGGGTCACCCGCGTCTCACCCTGGGCGTTGCGCAGCGTCAGGCTGTTGTTGCGGCCCGTCACGCGGTCAATGACAAAGCGTTCCCGGCTGCGCTCTTCGGCATTCGAGCGCTCCATGACCATCCCCTCCCGGTAGTGGTCGCGCACCTGCTGATGGCGGCTGTCGAGCCAGACCGGCTCCAGCGTGGTGATACTGACCTCCCGCTCGCCCAGCACCTTTTCCGCCTTAAGCGCCTCGCGGACTACGCCTGCGAGCACCGCCTGCTCGCGCGGACCGGTGACCTGCGCCACGCTGTGTTCACCTGCGCGGACGCTTCGGGCAAAGTCAGCGGCCAGGCGGTCATACCGCTGCCGCCGGTCAGGCTCGCTGATAACCGAGACCTGCGTCTTCTCACCGCCCTGCCACGCGAGCGTGCTCACTCCCGCTTCCTTCATGACGGTGAGGGCGCTGCCGGTCCCGGTGCGCTGACCGCTGTCGGCAATCAGCAGCTGGACGTTATGGCGCAGCGCACCGTCGAGCAGCGTGAGCGTTTCTTTCAGGGTCAGCTTCTCCCCCTGGTCCACAATCAGCGTGCTGCCGGGCGTAAAGGCCATGCCCTCCGTCAGCCCCCGCCTGTCGGTGATATGCTCGCCGCTGAGGCGCTCATCCTGCATAAGGGCGCTGCGCGAACGCCTGTCGGCGGCGATAATCTGCACGTCACGCCCCTGTTCGCGCGCCATCATCGTCAGCTCCGCCACGCGCTCACGCTGGCCGGCCGCCCCGCCCTGACCCGAAATGATCGCCACCGGCGGACGGTCCTGGGCCAGGACACTCACGGCATCGCTGTATGACCGGCTGCGGGGCACGCTTTTATCCGGAAAAATGTCGGCCTGCCCCGTCCGCTGTAAATCGCGGGTCATCGCCGACACCGACAGCTCATCCAGCACGTGGATGTTCGAGGTAAACAGCCCCTTCTCTTTATCCAGCGGGATGAGCTGCTCATTTTTTATCGCCGCATCGATGCCGTCACGCGCCATCTCCACCATGCCCGACCGCGCGGGCAGCTGCCCGAGGGTGGTGGCCAGCAGTTCGGAATACGTGAACCGCGCCCGCCGGTCGCTCAGCATCGCGATGGCCTGCCCGACGCTGCTGTTAATATCAATGGCTTCAGGCGTCGTTGCGGGAATATTCCCCTGCACAACCCGCAGGTCTGCCGCCTCACGGTAGGCTTTAATGTCAAACCCCGTCTCTTTCAGGGTCTGCATCCACTCGGCCATGCGCTGTTCGGGGTCAACCTTCTGCTTCGACTGGCGGGTATCGAGCGCCGCCACGTCGCGGGACTTCAGGGACGCGTCATCCCCGACCGCCTCGCTGATGGTCCTGCTGCGGCTGGAATACGGCTCCGTCGGTACGCCCTTCAGCTCCCACATGCCGTGTTTGCCGACCGTCTCAGTCTCATAGCCCATCGCCGCGACGTCATCCTTCAGCGCGGCACGATACAGGCGGCCAAAGGCAATCTGGTTGGCGTAGATATTCTCAATAAACCCGGTTTTACCCACTTTGTCGCTGCTGAGCGTTCGCCACTCATCGCCATGCTGAGTGGCATTGGCCACCACCGCGTGGGTGTGCAGCTGCGGCTCCTGGTCGCGGCTGGTATCGTGGTTAAACAGCGCCATCACCAGGTTGCCGGTCAGCTGCGTCTCGCTCCTGCCCTCCGTCATAACCCGCGTGGAGGCCATTGCCTCTATCTGCTTAATGGCGGTCTCCACCGCGCGGTTGTGTGCCTCAATAAGACGCTTGTCGCCTCCCAGCATGGCCATCACGGAGACACTTTTGGGCGCAGAGAAGGTGAAGTCGTAGCCCGGACGGTGTTTGTTCGCCCCGTCCTGAGTCCGGCTGAGGTCGCTGCCGTCCGGCAGGCGTCCCTCCAGAACCTTCGTAAAGACCTTCTGGTCCACCCCGCCGCTGAGCCCCAGCGCTTCAGCCCCTTTTCCGGCCCAGCGCTCGCCCATACTACCGATAACGTAGTAGTTGTCCTTGTCGGTGTAATAATTGCCCGCGCTGCCGGCGGATTTTACCGATCCGATGCTCATCATCAGATGTATCCTCCCGGCTCAAGATCCTTTTCAGGCGCCCGGTGAACGTTGATGTTCACTTCTTCACGACGCTGCCTCTCCTGAGGAGACAGTTCGTCCTGCTCCGCCTGCCACGCCTCCCATGCCGCCATATCCACTACTTCACCGCTTTCACTGATGCCGGGCGGCAGCTGCTCTGCCTCTTCCGCCTTTGTCTTCAGCTCAGGCTCCACACCGCCGGCGCCTGCCGCACCTGCTACGGATGCCGCGTCTGCAGCGCGGGGCGCGGGCGTCAGTTGCTGTGGCTGCTGTGGCTGCTGTGGCTGCTGTGGCTGCTGTGGCTGCTGTGGCTGCTGTCAGCATTGGAGGAGATAAACAGCCAGCCGTTTTTACCATCCTCACGAACGCCGCGCATCCAGTCGCGTATGGTGAATGACTCGCCGTTATTTTCGATGCCCTGCAGGTAGCGGATAGCCTTGACGTAGTTGGTCAGCACGGCGCGGATGGAGATGGCCGTTTTCTCGATTTTCTCTTCCACCAGGTTCGCCGCCGGGGAGTTTTTCAGGTACGAGCGCAGCTTCTCAATCTTGATGGAAAGCAGCGTGTCGACCAGCTTGCTGTAGCTGCGGTCCTTGTCGTTGCGCATCAGATATGCGGCTTCGGCAAAGATGGTACGTCCCGACCCCTGCCAGAAGGGGTCTTCCTTCGTGCCCATAGGAATAAGCGTGTTGGAAACGTTGTCGAAGTCAGGCTGCGTCAGGCACTCCCGCCACAGGTCCCATGCAGCGCAGCGCGCATCCAGCGGGTTAAGGATTTTATCTGTGGCCGGATCATAGTAGCTTTTGACGAACTCACAGGAGCGGTCATACACGATGACCATATCGCCACGCTGGCGGGCGTAGTTCATCAGACGGCGGATAACTTCTGATTTACCGGCCCCGACGGTACCGTGCAGACAGAAGTTCTGGATCTCCGAGTCCTTAATAAGCGGCAGCTCACCGATTTTGATGTCGGATGCGAGACCGTCGCGCCTGAGCATTTTCGCCACCGCTTTCGGGTCGTCAGTCAGCTGGCGCCCTCCCGTTATCTCGTCCTCACTCTGCTGCTTACCCTGATGGCCCAGAATCCAGGTGGTGACAAAGAAGGTAATAACGCACACCACGGCCGCGATGATGGCAGCAAGAATAAAGGCCGTCCAGACCTGGTCGGCGCACCACTGGATATATTTGTCCTGCAGTATTTGCTGCGCGTTGTACTTCAGCTCATGGCCGTAATAACGGATGGTATAGACAGGCTGGGATTTAAAAATATCGCGCATGGGGGCCAGCGTCTGACACCAGTAATAAACCATGCCGTTCACGAACGTCTGCCAGGTCAGTTTAACCGACAGCGTAATCGCGACAATGATGCCGAAGAGAATGACGAGACAGTACACGATGATATTGGCAATTTGACTGAACATACGGATACGCATGCTCGCGATCTGACCGCCCTGGGTCATATCCTTAGCATTAAAACTCATATTAGCCTCATAGAGGTTGGTCTATATGTATAGCGACCATGATTTCAGAAAGCAATTGATTTAATGTCATCCGTTACAAAACACTAGGATGACATCATTTAACTAAAGGCGGGGAGATTATTAATAATGAATGTTATTTTTTAAGTAAATCACACGCTCCTGCATATCCATGTGAGCATGATTTTTTCAAATAGATATCTGCCATTCCAGAATCTGGAAATACACCATCACCTCTCATATAAGCCCCTGCCAAATTAAACTCAGCCTGTCCGTTATTTTTAATGGATGCTTTCTCCCACCAGATCACCGCCTCGTGCATATCCCTATTAACACACTCACCTGTAGAATACAGGTTTCCAATATTCAAATATGCCAACTCAAAATCTTTTTGAGCTGAGGAGTTAAGCAAATCCATTATTTTATCACAACGGGCATCTTTCAATAATCCATTTTTATAAAGCATTGCCAAGTCATTCTGAGCAGATGCATTCCCTGCATCTGCTGCCTTCCCCCACCAATAGCCTGCTTTTTTTATATTTTTATCAACACCTTGCCCATAATAATAGAGCAGACCTAGGTTATTTTGGGCATCTGAATTACCCTGAATCGCCGACTTATTAGTCCAATAAAAAGCTTTTTTATAATCACCAGATACGACCAAATACATTGCACCTAGCTTATATTGAGCTAATGCGTTTCCAGAATTCGCATCTTTTTTTAAGTTAGTGTAGTAGTCGTCGCTAGCCCTTACACTCAAGGTACACGACAGGAAAACAAAAACTCCCAACATCCCATAGAACACTCGCATTGTTTATCTCCATAAAACTAAATATTATATCCATACACAACCATGAAACTGACTATGAAATCCTACAACTCAATCTAACGCTTCCAACCCATTGGATAATTACTTTCCGGATTATAATTAACATTATCAAAGTCCACGGATTCAAAGTCATTATTTATAGAGTGGGCGCCATCTACCTTGTTTTTTTCAAGCCACTCTTTGATGCTTATACACCCGCTAACCTTATATAAATCCATCAATGTACCCACAATGAATACAAAAAAAGTAACAAGAGGAGGAGCCAGTGAACATATAGGCATTATCACATACCAAACTACCCTGTTGTATGTGTAGGGTTCAACACTGCCTTTATTCTTAGATATTTTATAAAACAAATAGATGAACAATCCTTGCCATAAGAGCACAGTTGCACCAATGAATACCACCTCCGTAACTAACCATCCAGCCAGATAACAAGCAATAGACTGAAAGGCACTGTTGCAAAGTTAGCGATGAGGCAGCCTTTTGTCTTATTCAAAGGCCTTACATTTCAAAAACTCTGCTTACCAGGCGCATTTCGCCCAGGGGATCACCATAATAAAATGCTGAGGCCTGGCCTTTGCGTAGTGCACGCATCACCTCAATACCTTTGATGGTGGCGTAAGCCGTCTTCATGGATTTAAATCCCAGCGTGGCGCCGATTATCCGTTTCAGTTTGCCATGATCGCATTCAATCACGTTGTTCCGGTACTTAATCTGTCGGTGTTCAACGTCAGACGGGCACCGGCCTTCGCGTTTGAGCAGAGCAAGCGCGCGACCATAGGCGGGCGCTTTATCCGTGTTGATGAATCGCGGATCTGCCACTTCTTCACGTTGTTGAGGATTTTACCCAGAAACCGGTATGCAGCTTTGCTGTTACGACGGGAGGAGAGATAAAAATCGACAGTGCGGCCCCGGCTGTCGACGGCCCGGTACAGATACGCCCAGCGGCCATTGACCTTCACGTAGGTTTCATCCATGTGCCACGGGCAAAGATCGGAAGGGTTACGCCAGTACCAGCGCAGCCGTTTTTCCATTTCAGGCGCATAACGCTGAACCCAGCGGTAAATCGTGGAGTGATCGACATTCACTCCGCGTTCAGCCAGCATCTCCTGCAGCTCACGGTAACTGATGCCGTATTTGCAGTACCAGCGTACGGCCCACAGAATGATGTCACGCTGAAAATGCCGGCCTTTGAATGGGTTCATGTGCAGCTCCATCAGCAAAAGGGGATGATAAGTTTATCACCACCGACTATTTGCAACAGTGCCGACAAAACTACTAACCCAACACGACTGTTTGCTAAACCTTTGTCTATTTTTTGTCTCAGGCTGTCACCAATTCTTAACGTCATTTCGTCATACCATACATTAAGGCCGTGACTGATTAATGAGTTTGCCAGAGAGCGAACAAAATCATCTTTATCCTCTGAGGCATGCGAAATAAATACGTCATGTATCTCGTTGCTCTGTGCTGTTGACGGTGGTCTGTTATCTCTTACCAGACTAGGAACTTCGCTTAACGGCCTATCCTGAATTTCAGGAAGAACCCCTGGAAGAACGCGAACAGAAGCCCTGGTACTCCCCCTTAATCCCTGCATATCTACAGCAATATGCCAATGGCCTGATGAAGGGATCTGTAACCTTATGGGGGAGCGCTTTGCTAACCCACCAATGTAGGAATGTCGTCGGCCATTCTTATAACTACTGAAGTTAGAACTATCCATTAGTCTAACATTTGCACCACTGGTAAGGGTGATTTCAACAATCTCCCCTCTTTTTCTTTGACCAAGATCATTATGGATGAATTGCATGTAAGTCTGCTCTCTTCATTTGAATTGGAAGAATGTAGCCACTTCCTGATTATACTGTATCCAGTGGTTGAGAGTATCTCTTAGTGTGAAAAAATAAATTATAAGACTTTTACTCGGTATGGATGAAGATGTAAAATCCGTAAACCAGAGAATAAATGAGGAAAAAGCGTGACCAAGCACAAAGTTTTCATCAGTTACCACCATGCTAATGACCAATGGTACAAAAACGAACTTGAAAAAATGAATGATGTTTTTGATATTTTTGTGAATCGCTCGGTATCACTTGGTGACATTGATGAAGAAGAAGAACCTCAAAAGATCAGAGAAATAATAAGGGATGAATATTTACGTGATACATCCGCTCTTATTTTACTCGTTGGGACTGAGACTAAAAATAGAAAGCATGTTGATTGGGAATTATATTCATCCATGAGGGATAGTCCCAGAAACGGCAAATCAGGTATTTTTATTATAAATCTTCCTTCAACAGGGACAAACAACATTAGAGCCAGTCATGGTGAAAATGAAAAAAATGAATTTCATCCTAATATAACCGAGTGGATAACAATCAACGACAGAACAACATATAAAGAAATATATCCATATATGCCTGAAAGAGTTATCGATAACTTGATGAGTGAAAAGTCATATATATCAATAGTCAACTGGGATCAGATACACAATAACCCAGAAAACCTTAGAAAAATGATTGAGTTAACATATCAAGATAAAGATAAGTGCGAATACGTTTTTTCTACCCCAATGAGAATGCGTAATGGCTAGCAGAAACAGTAAAGGGGAGTATGATACTCCCCTTTACTTGTTACCAATCCCATTTGTTGGTGTTCACGTTAAATGTTTGTTGAACCCGTGATGTGAAAAAATCATTTACTACTTTAAAATCGTTACATATTTTACTGTAGTTATAGTATTGCTTTTGTATTTTATTTATAGGCGTCAGGTGAACTTTTAATGGTGTATTAGTTATAACATCAATAACTTCATCCTTATCTGATATATATTTATACCATCTTTTATAATTATTTTGATTTTTAGTTAAAAATTTATTTAACACCATTAACATATCATTGCTAATATTATATAACTCATTGTCTTTTTTTGGATTCAATAGTTTCATTTCATCTCTAATAAATTGATATGTCTGATAATATGATGAGATAACTTCATCGAATGCGTCCACATTTTTCTTCAACTTAAAGATAGCTCTTTTTGAATCCAGATGATTTTTTATACTTTTGCGATATAACGTACCACTTTCATTGAACAGAACATTAACGCCGCCTAAACTTAATTTCTCTACTTTAAATGAGTATTTTTTTAAAAGATATAACGCTACAATTAGCCATATAAAAATAGATATTAGTAGTATATATATAATACCAGTTACTAAAGGTTTGTTTTTATTAAATACGGTGTAAATTGAAGGTACATATAATGAAAGATCCACTGTACACATTACAGCAATTACCGCAATGAAAGCTATCGTCCAAATTATAACAAATGTTCTCACAATTCCACCTTGTCAGTTGTAAGATAATCAATCATTGATTGGTGAACGTTCTGAATTGATAATTTTATATACGGTTGAACGGGCACTGTTGCAAATAGTCGGTGGTGATAAACTTATCATCCCCTTTTGCTGATGGAGCTGCACATGAACCCATTCAAAGGCCGGCATTTTCAGCGTGACATCATTCTGTGGGCCGTACGCTGGTACTGCAAATACGGCATCAGTTACCGTGAGCTGCAGGAGATGCTGGCTGAACGCGGAGTGAATGTCGATCACTCCACGATTTACCGCTGGGTTCAGCGTTATGCGCCTGAAATGGAAAAACGGCTGCGCTGGTACTGGCGTAACCCTTCCGATCTTTGCCCGTGGCACATGGATGAAACCTACGTGAAGGTCAATGGCCGCTGGGCGTATCTGTACCGGGCCGTCGACAGCCGGGGCCGCACTGTCGATTTTTATCTCTCCTCCCGTCGTAACAGCAAAGCTGCATACCGGTTTCTGGGTAAAATCCTCAACAACGTGAAGAAGTGGCAGATCCCGCGATTCATCAACACGGATAAAGCGCCCGCCTATGGTCGCGCGCTTGCTCTGCTCAAACGCGAAGGCCGGTGCCCGTCTGACGTTGAACACCGACAGATTAAGTACCGGAACAACGTGATTGAATGCGATCATGGCAAACTGAAACGGATAATCGGCGCCACGCTGGGATTTAAATCCATGAAGACGGCTTACGCCACCATCAAAGGTATTGAGGTGATGCGTGCACTACGCAAAGGCCAGGCCTCAGCATTTTATTATGGTGATCCCCTGGGCGAAATGCGCCTGGTAAGCAGAGTTTTTGAAATGTAAGGCCTTTGAATAAGACAAAAGGCTGCCTCATCGCTAACTTTGCAACAGTGCCGTTTTCGCGAGCGCTGTGCAACGCTGCTGTCTCCAGCAAGAGCATAGTTTCTCGTATGTGGTCCTTGTTCCAGTCCATAATCACCTCCTAATTTTCGATGTTCTTAAAGTTCAGCCTGCAGATGTGTGGGCCAGGAAGGCCAGCCTTTCCGGCTAAGCGACACCGCTATTCGTCGCTGATGACGTCTTCGCCCTGGTATGGAACCCTGATCAGCCGAGGATCTCGAATGATGCTCGTGACGAGCCAGACATATTCCTGCTCGGCGGTATCGAAGCCGAGGATGCTGAAGGATTGGCCGAAAGGGCATGGCGGGAAGTCTGGAAAGCCCTCGCGCAGAACGTAACGCTCGGGATCGCTGTGAAACTCGCTCTTGTAGACTTTCCGTAGTCCGTGCTTGCTCGGCGCGTCCTGGTCACCTGCCGGTGCTGTTTCCCGATGCGCCACAAGGCGCTCGGACAAGTCGCGGGGGCAGATTTCGTGGAACACGTCGAAGGCGTCGATCAACAGGCCTTTATGCTCTGTCGCCGGATCGGTGATCGCGTAGATGTTGGAGGCATCTTCGCCGTCGTCCCCGCTCTCGAGGCGCAACGCCGCATCGACGCGAATGCTGCATGCATCGAGGGTTGACCCTAGTTCGAGATCGACGAGATTGCCGTCCTTGACGCGGTATTCGCGGTCATAGCCTTTGGCGATGAATGACTGGACTGCTTCTAGAACGTCGGTCACCTGGGAGGTCATGGAAGCACCTTCATCTTGAACTGGATTGGACACGCTCGCGCACAAAGCGCGCTGTGACTCGGCGGACGGAGAAGCTCGCGAAGTGCGTTACTCATAGCCACTTGGCCTTCTTGAAGCGCATGAATAGGAGAAGGCAGAACACCGCTATCACTCCGAGCACGACGAAGTAGCCATATGGCGTGTCCAGTTCCGGCATGTGCTTGAAGTTCATGCCATATATTCCGGCGATCGCCGTCGGGACCGCCAAGATCGCCGCCCAGGCCGCGAGCTGGCGAGTGACCACACCGATCCTTTGCGCTTCCAGAAGGCTGCTGGCCTCGAAGACCGTGGACAGGACAAGCAGGAGGCCGTCGACCATGGACTGCACGCGGTGGACATGGTCCGCGACGTCGTGGAAATATGGTGTCATTTCGGCGCTGATGCAGGGAAAGTGGCCGCGAACGAGCTTTCGCACCAGCTCGGCCATAGCCCCGAGCGTGCGCTGGAACCGCGTGAGTTCGGACCTTAGTTCGAAGATTCGCGCCACCTCTTCTGGCTCGAGGAAATCGTGCAGCGACCGTCGCTCCATCGCCAGGACGTCGTCCTCGATCATTTCGAAGATGGGCAGATACTGGTCGACCACTCGGTGCAAGATCGCGTGCAGCACATAGTCGACACCCTTGCCGAACTGCGTCGGCGATGCCTCGAGTTGCTCCCGAAGTTTGCCCAGCGCTCCGGCATTGCCGTGCCGCACGGTGATAAGGTGATTGTGACCGGTGAAGATCGCCATCTTGCCGTAGCTGATCCGGTCGCCGACCAGCTCGGCGGTCTGGGCGACGACGTACAACTCATCGTTGTAGACCTCGAGCTTGGGCGGGCACAGCGGGTGCATGGCGTTGTCGATCGCCAAAGGATGGAGGTTATACGTCGTCTGGATCGCGCTGAGTTCGTCTGCGGTGGGCTCGCTAAGCGCGATCCAGCAGAAGCCCGAGCGATTCTCGTTTAGTTCGACGTGCTCATCGAGCCTGATTTCACGGACTCGCTTACCTTCGTTGTAATAATATGCGGCGATAATGGTCATGCAGGGGTCGTCTCAGAAAACGGAATCTATGGTCACTCCCGTTTTTGCAACACCGATTTTGACGACAAGTTGGCTTGCTTGAATCTATCCGGCGTCTGAATGGGATTTTATTCCCGCGCCTCGATGAGTTCCGCGCCTGATGAACCTCCAGAAAATATACGGCTTCAATGAGCCTTTCCGTTTTACAGGTTCCTCAACAGGCCGGTGGGCCGTTAGTATCATCAATATCAGTATTCGCAAAACCAGATGAATGATTGTTTAAACTGGTGTATTTCTGCCTTTATGCTTCGTAAGTTTGCTGTCGCGCCGTCAGTGCCCAGGCTATTCTGGCCAGCTTGTTTGCCAGAGCACAGGTGACGACAAAGTTGCTTTTCCGACACAACAACTCCCTGACCCAGTCGGCCAACTTGCCAGACTGGTGTTCCAGTTTTTGTATGAATACCCTGGCACACTGAACCAACAAAGTTCGGATCTTTTTGTTGCCCCGCTTGCTAATCCCTAACAATGTCGTCCGACCTCCCGTGCTGTACTGTCGGGGTACCAGCCCTGTTGCCGCCGCAAAGTCACGGCTGCTGGCGTACTGCTTCCCGTCGCCAATCTCAGTTGAAATAGTACTGGCAGTCAGCGTTCCAACGCAGGGAATACTCAGCAAGCGCTGTCCAACCTCATCTTCGTCCAACTTTCGTTTCAACTGAGATTCCAGATCTTTAATCTGCTCAACAAGATAGTGATAATGCTGTTGTAATTTCAGCAGTAACTGGCTGAGATAAAGAGGCAAACTACTGTCCTCAAGAAGGGTACTCAGTCGACTAATAACGGCAGCACCTCGCGGAACGCTGATACCAAATTCCAGCAGAAAAGCATGCATCTGATTAGTTGTTTTCACCTTATCCTGAACCAGGGATTCACGGACACGATGCAGAGCTCGCATTGCCTGCTGAGATTCGGTTCTGGGCTGCACGAAACGCATAGATGGACGTGATGCTGCTTCACAGATAGCTTCAGCATCAACGAAGTCATTTTTGTTGCTTTTAACGAATGGGCGGACAAATTGCGGTGATATCAGCTTTGGAAAATGCCCTAACTCTGCCAGCTTGCGTGCCATAAAGTGAGAACCGCCACAGGCTTCCATCGCGATGGTTGTTGCCGGGCATGTCGCCAGAAATTCGATTAGCTTTGGTCGGGTGAATTTTTTACGGTAAACGGCCTTCCCACGATGATCCTGACAATGAATATGGAAAGAGTTCTTACCCAGATCGATACCAATAAGCGCAACGTTTTCCATGATGGTTCTCCGAATGAAAGCCTGTCCTCAGCATAGTACTGGGAAGGAGGGAGTGACCATCTCATTAAATAAAGCACGCTAAGCGTGCGTGGAGGCTGGCACCCAGCGGTACAGCGTCGGAATGGACACGCCGAGGTTCTTGGCCACGTCCTTGGGCGGCACCCCGCTGGCCAGCAGCTTCTTGGCCGACTCGATCTTGCTGTCGGTCATCTTCGGCTTGCGGCCGCCTTTGCGGCCGAGCTGCTTGGCGACTTCCAGCCCGGCGCGGGTGCGCTCGACGGTCAGCTCGCGCTCCATTTCGGCAAGGCTCGCCATGACGTGGAAGAAGAACCGCCCGGATGGTGTGCCGGTGTCGATGGAGTCGGTGAGGCTCCTGAACTGGACACCGTGCTTGTGCAGATCGCCGACCAGATCGACCAGTTGCTTGACCGACCGGCCCAGCCGGTCGAGCTTCCAGACGACCAAAGTATCGCCTTCGCGCAGCATTTCGAGCGTCTTGGCCAAGCCAGGCCGGTCTGCCCGCGTGCCACTCACCTTGTCCTCGAAGACCTTTTTACATCCGGCCTTGCTCAAGGCTTCGCGTTGCAGCTCCAGGTTCTGATCCTGCGTCGAGACGCGCGCATAGCCAATCAACATGGCTTGTCTCGCGCCCGGTCGATGCGTTCCTGCATCGCCTGCATCACTTCTTCGTGGGTGTACGATCTGGCGTTGGCGTCGGTGGCTTGCCGCAGGGCTTCCTCAACCTCGCGCGTCATCCGCTCGTAATCCTCCGGCCACAGCGCTTGCTCCATGCGCAGCGACGCCTGACCCAGCAGGTGCAGCAGGCTGAACAGCCGCATGTCGTTGGTGGCGACGATGCGCTCCCGAATCTGCTCCTGAATAGCTTCGCTAGCCCGATGCGCTTGTGGTGTGGCAGTCCCCTCGTAGTCAGCGGGGAATTCCGCTTCCTCGGCAATCCTTGCCCAGGCGCTGGCCAGCGCCTCGATGGTTGACGTGCTCATTTCCGCCGCTCCTGTGCTCTTTGGCGAATCAACCGGCCAAGGGGCCTCGACGCGAAAACCAGCAGCATCACGCCTATCGGATACCAGGTCGAGAAGACCACCAAGGCATCGAAGGCTGGCCGTCCGGTGTTGGTAGGCAGTACGGCGGTCACAGCCATCAACCCGCCGACCGTCCAGATGATGCGCCACACGTAGGGCATCACGCGGGGCACGTAGCCGTCATCGAAAGCGGTCTGGTAGTAGCGGCGCAGGCCGCGCTCGGCAAGCGCCTGGCGCTGCCGCTCCGACAGCGCATCCGTCCGGCCATACCAGCGCCGGAATGGTGGACAGCGCAGCAGCAAAGGGGTGAAGAGGATCATCACCGCCACGATCGCGACACCCCACGCCATGACGGCGCCGGCATCGGGCCGCTTGGCGTTCTCGATCACGGGCGCGAAGACGCCCGGAGCACCGATCATCCAGAACAGCGCAATGTGCTGATGGAAGGAGAGCTTCATTTGCTCATCCACTTGCGCAGCAGGCGCTTTTTCAGGGAGGCGCGTTCTTGCGGGTTGCGTCCCTTGTGATTGGCGATGCGATCCGCCGTGGCGGCCTGGCGCTTGACGGGCCAGTAGGAGCGGCCATCCTTGCCCATCGACCAGACGCTGCTGGCCTGGTTTTCCAGCAGGGGCAGATGGGCGCTCAGGGCTTCGGGCGACGCGCTGGTCAGCGCCGTGCGCTCACGGGTGCGCCAGCGCTGATGCCAGAGCTTCTTGTCCTCGCGCTCGCTGCCGCAGGTCGTGTGCCCGACGATGGGTGTTTTGCGGCGGCTGCGGCTCATAACGTAGTGGTCTCCAAGAACATTCAGGACTGATCCCAGGCGTCGATGGTCAAGACCTGATCGGCAGGACAGGCGGCTACGCGGTCGGGAACTGGATGGTGTTCAGTCTCATGCCGACCCCATTCGATTGATCGCGTCGCTTGCGGCACGCTGCGACGCAAGGAGGTTTGCGACCTGGTTTAGCAGCCGTGTCCGCTGCATGTCTGTTACCTATCTCCCCGACCGCTCATTGGACCAACTCCAGAGATTGGGCTCTATCGCTCAGCCAATACGAAACCGGCATTGGCTGATGCCACAACCGAGACTAACACAAATGGCTCGGTACCTGTATTTCGCGCCCCGTGCACTTGGCCCGGTCTTGCCACGGCTATCTCACCTTCCCTGAGGGCACGAACAATCCCATTGCCCTGAAAGTAATCAGCCATTCCCGACAAAACAGTCCACGTGTCTTGGCCGTGAGGATGAATGTGAGCCGCAATTTCCTGCCCGGGATGGACATGCCAAACCACGATAATTGAGTCTCGGGTTTCAAGCACAACGGAACGAATAGGCTCGCCTTCGGACGGCTGAACATACTCGGCTACAGAAAATATTCTCGATTCAACAGTCATCGGAGATCCCTCTTTCACAGTTGTCGTTACGGTCTTCATCGTCGGCATCCTGACGCACGGCGGGCAATTGCTGGAGCAACGCCGGCAGCCATTCCTGTACCGTCTCCCACACCACATCGAGGTTGATGTCGAAATAGCCGTGAGCCATGCGATTACGCATATTGCGCATGCTGCGCCACGGCACGTCGGCATGCGCCTGGGTGAACTCGACGTAGCCATCCATCACCTTTGTGGCCGCCTCGCCGATGACGATCAGGCTCATGATGACGGCCTGCTGGGTGCGCTTGTCGGCCAAGAAGTCGTCCTTGGCCATCCCTTCCACGAAGCTGCGCGCATCGGTTGCGGCCTGCTGAATGTGGTCGAGGTAATCGGGCAGGCGGTTCTCGCTCATATCGGTTGCGCCTCCGCGAGCACCTTGGCCCGGAACTTCGGCGGCAGGTCGCCGGGAGTCAGCAGATCGACGTCAACGCCGAGCAGCGATTTCAGTTCTTCTTCCAAATCGCCCAAGTCCAACAACGTGGCACCGGGCAGCGCATCGACCAACAGGTCGAGGTCGCTGCCATCCCGGTCGGTGCCATGCAGCACCGAGCCGAAGACGCGCGGGTTCGCGGCGCGAAAGCGGCCTACCGCTTCACGCACTGCGCTTCGCTTCATGTCAAGCACAACAGACGGTCGCATGCGCATCCTTTCTTATCGAAACTCGTTGAGATGATATGCAATCAAGAATAGAATTTCAAGAACTATTTTCGAGAATCGCAATGCCTTGATTCCCGTGCCGCGCCGGTTGCCTTGGCGGGCTTGTCACAAACCTACGTTTTCAAGAAGAAGGAAACCGCATGCCCCGCCGTTCGATCCTCTCCGCCGCCGAGCGCGAAAGCCTGCTGGCGTTGCCGGACACCAAGGATGAGTTGATCCGTCACTACACGTTCAGCGAAAGCGACCTCTCCATCATCCGGCAGCGGCGCGGCCCGGCCAATCGGCTGGGCTTCGCGGTGCAGCTCTGCTACCTGGGGTCGTCTCAGAATTCGGAAAATAAAGCACGCTAAGGCGTAGTCACCCCGTGACTCCCCCGCGCCGATGCAGCGAGCTTCGTTCCGTCTTGCAGTGACGCAATCAGCGGGCAGGAAACGTTCCCTTTCCGCGCGTGGCAGGCGCACACCAGTTCAGACAGCACGGCCTCCATGCGTGCCAAGTCGGCCATCTTCTCGCGCACATCCTTGAGCTTGTGCTCGGCCAGGCCGCTGGCTTCCTCGCAATGGGTGCCATCCTCCAGCCGCAGTAGCTCGGCGATTTCGTCCAGGCTAAAGCCCAGCCGCTGGGCCGATTTCACGAACCGCACTCGTGTTACATCCGCCTCGCCATAGCGGCGAATGCTGCCATAGGGCTTGTCTGGCTCCGGCAGCAGGCCCTTGCGCTGGTAGAACCGGATGGTCTCCACATTGACCCCGGCCGCCTTGGCAAAAACGCCAATGGTCAGATTCTCAAAATTAATTTGCATATCGCTTGACTCCGTACATAACTACGGAAGTAAGCTTAAGCTATCCAAACCAAATTTGAAAGGACAAGCGTATGTCTGAACCACAAAACGGGCGCGGCGCGCTCTTCGCCGGTGGGCTGGCCGCCATTCTTGCGTCGGCCTGCTGCCTGGGGCCGCTGGTTTTGATCGCCTTGGGGTTCAGCGGGGCATGGATCGGCAACCTGACGGTGCTGGAACCCTATCGCCCGATCTTCATCGGCGCAGCGCTGGTCGCGCTGTTTTTCGCCTGGCGGCGCATCTACCGCCCGGCGCAAGCCTGCAAACCGGGTGAGGTCTGCGCGATTCCCCAAGTGCGAGCTACTTACAAGCTCATTTTCTGGATCGTGGCCGCGCTGGTCCTGGTCGCGCTCGGATTTCCCTACGTCATGCCATTTTTCTATTAATCACAGGAGTTCATCATGAAAAAACTGTTTGCCGCCCTCGCCCTCGCTGCCGTTGTTGCCCCCGTGTGGGCCGCCACCCAGACCGTCACGCTGTCCGTACCGGGCATGACCTGCTCCACCTGCCCGATCACCGTCAAGAAGGCGATTTCCAAGGTCGAAGGCGTCAGCAAAATTGACGTGACCTTCGAGACACGCGAAGCGGTTGTCACGTTCGATGATGCCAAGACCAGCGTGCAGAAGCTGACCAAGGCAACCGGAGACGCGGGCTATCCGTCCAGCGTCAAGCAGTGAGCCACTGAACCCGAACCTGGGGCGATCATGGGACTGATTACACGCATTGCCGACAAGGCTGGCGCGCTTGGCAGCGTTGTTTCCGCGATGGGATGCGCTGCCTGTTTCCCGGCTATCGCCAGCCTGGGCGCGGCCATCGGCCTTGGCTTTCTACAGGAATACGAAGGGTTGTTTATCTCCAAGCTGCTGCCGCTGTTCGCAGTCGTGGCTTTGCTGGCGAATGCACTGGGCTGGCTGAGTCATCGGCAATGGTACCGCAGCCTGCTCGGGATGGTCGGCCCAGCCATCGTGCTGGCGGCCATGCTCTTGTTTTTTGGCAATTGGTGGACGGCGAACCTCCTCTATGTCGGTCTGGCCTTGATGATCGGGGTGTCGATCTGGGATCTGCTCTCACCGGCCAACCGCCGCTGCGAACTACCACCCAAACACGGCTAACTGCATTGGCAGTTGCCGAAACGAAAAGGAACGATGCAATGTATTTGAATATCACCGGAATGACCTGCGACTCGTGCGCGACACATGTCAAGGACGCCCTGGAGAAAGTGCCGGGCGTGCTGTCGGCGCTCGTGTCCTACCCGAAAGGCTCCGCGCAACTCGCCACCGATCCCGGCACCTCGCCAGAGGCGCTGACCGCCGCTGTGGCCGGCCTCGGCTACAAGGCCACACCCGCCGATGCCCCATCCACTTCAGCGCGGGGCAGACTGCTTGGCAAGGCGCTGGGATGGCTGGGCGGTGGCGACAAGGCTGGTGGTGATGGGGACGGACTGCACGTCGCCGTTATTGGCAGCGGCGGAGCCGCGATGGCGGCGGCGCTGAAGGCCGTCGAGCAAGGTGCGAACGTCACGCTGATCGAGCGCGGCACCATCGGCGGTACTTGCGTCAATGTCGGCTGCGTGCCGTCCAAGATCATGATCCGCGCTGCCCATATCGCCCATTTGCGCCGTGAAAGCCCATTCGACAGTGGCATCGCGGCGACTGTGCCTGCGATTGATCGCAGCAAACTACTGGCCCAGCAGCAGGCGCGCGTCGATGAGCTGCGCCACGCCAAGTACGAAGGCATCCTGGACAGCAACCCGGCCATCACCGTGCTGCATGGTGAAGCGCGTTTCAAGGACGACCAGAGCCTTGCCGTCCGTTTAAACGATGGCGGCGAGCGTGTGGTGGCGTTCGACCGCTGCCTGGTCGCCACGGGTGCCAGCCCGGCCGTGCCGCCGATTCCGGGCCTGAAAGAGTCACCCTACTGGACTTCCACCGAGGCCCTGGTCAGCGACACCATTCCCGAGCGCCTGGCCGTGATCGGCTCGTCTGTGGTGGCGCTGGAACTGGCGCAAGCCTTTGCCCGGCTGGGCAGCAAAGTGACGATCCTGGCACGCAGCACGCTGTTCTTCCGCGAAGACCCGGCCATCGGCGAGGCCGTTACAGCCGCGTTCCGTGCCGAAGGGATCAAGGTATTGGAATACACGCAAGCCAGCCAGGTCGCGCATGTGGACGGCGAATTCGTGCTGACCACCGGGTACGGTGAAATACGCGCCGACCAGCTGCTGGTCGCCACTGGCAGGGCACCGAACACGCGCAGCCTGGCATTGGAAGCGGCGGGAGTCGCTGCCAATGCGCAGGGGGCCATCGTCATCGACAAGGGCATGCGCACCAGTACGCCACACATTTATGCGGCTGGCGACTGCACCGACCAGCCTCAGTTCGTCTATGTGGCGGCAGCGGCCGGCACCCGTGCTGCGATCAACATGACTGGCGGCGATGCGGCCCTGGACCTGACCGCAATGCCGGCCGTGGTGTTCACCGACCCGCAGGTCGCCACCGTGGGCTACAGCGAGGCGGAAGCACATCACGACGGGATCGAGACCGACAGTCGCACCTTGACCTTGGACAACGTGCCGCGTGCGCTTGCCAACTTCGACACACGCGGCTTCATCAAGCTGGTCATCGAGGAAGGTAGCGGACGGCTCATCGGCGTGCAAGCGGTGGCCCCGGAAGCGGGTGAACTGATCCAGACGGCGGTGCTCGCCATTCGCAACCGTATGACCGTGCAGGAACTGGCCGACCAATTGTTCCCCTACCTGACCATGGTCGAAGGGCTGAAGCTCGCGGCGCAGACCTTCAGCAAGGACGTGAAGCAGCTTTCGTGCTGCGCCGGATGAGGAAAAGGAGGTGTTCAATGAGCGCCTACACAGTGTCCCGGCTGGCCCTTGATGCCGGGGTGAGCGTGCATATCGTGCGCGACTACCTGCTGCGCGGATTGCTACGGCCGGTCGCGTGCACCACGGGCGGCTACGGCTTGTTCGATGACACCGCGTTGCAACGGCTGCGCTTTGTACGGGCTGCCTTCGAAGCGGGTATCGGCCTGGACGCACTGGCGCGGCTGTGCCGGGCGCTGGATGCTGCGGACGGTGACGGTGCGTCTGCGCAGCTTGCCGTGTTGCGGCAACTCGTCGAGCGTCGGCGCGAGGCCCTGGCCAGCCTCGAAATGCAACTGGCCGCCATGCCAACCGAACCGGCACAGCACGCGGAGAGTCTGCCATGAACAGCCCAGAGCACTTGCCGTCTGAGACGCACAAACCGATCACCGGCTACTTGTGGGGCGCGCTGGCCGTGCTCACCTGTCCCTGCCATTTGCCGATTCTCGCCATTGTGCTAGCCGGCACGACGGCCGGCGCGTTCATCGGGGAGCACTGGGGTATTGCAGCCCTCACGCTGACCGGCTTGTTTGTCCTGTCTGTGACGCGGCTGCTGCGGGCCTTCAAGGGAAGATCATGACCGCTTCCCAGCCAGCCGAGAGTGGGCAGCTTTGAGCTTCGCTACCAATCTGGAGGAGTACCACCATGAACGCAAACGCCCCGAACACTGCCAGTTGCACCACCTGCTGCGTATGCTGCAAAGAAATTCCGCTCGATGCCGCCTTCACCCCGGAAGGCGCGGAATACGTCGAACATTTCTGCGGGCTGGATTGCTATGAACGCTTCCAGGCACGCGCCAAGGCCGCGACAGAATCTGACATTGCGCCTGTCCCTGGCGGTTCGCAGCCGTCAGATTGAGGCATACCCTAACCTGATGTCAGATGTTGAGCACAAACAACGTCAGAGTAGGGTATTAATTTATATTTATTGACACATTCAGCCAAGGGTAATAGATTTCATCCTGACATTTTTACCTTTGGAGGCATCTTGCAAGGTCAACGTATCGGCTACGTTCGCGTCAGCAGCTTCGACCAGAATCCTGATCGACAACTGGAACAAATAGAAGTCGGCAAGGTATTCACCGATAAGGCTTCAGGCAAGGACACACAACGTCCCGAACTTGAAAGGCTGCTGGCCTTCGTCCGCGAGGGCGACACCGTGGTGGTGCATAGCATGGACAGGTTGGCACGCAACCTTGATGACCTGCGCCGCATCGTCCAAGGGCTGACACAACGGGGCGTGCGCATGGAGTTCGTCAAAGAAGGGCTAACGTTCACCGGCGAGGACTCACCGATGGCCAATCTGATGCTGTCGGTCATGGGAGCCTTTGCTGAGTTCGAGCGCGCTCTGATCCGCGAACGTCAGCGCGAGGGAATCGTGCTGGCTAAGCAGCGCGGGGCCTACCGGGGACGAAAGAAATCGCTGAACAGCGAACAAATTGCCGAGTTGAAACGGCGAGTTGCGGCAGGCGACCAGAAAACCTTGGTGGCCCGTGACTTCGGCATCAGCCGCGAAACTTTGTACCAGTACCTGCGGGAAGACTGACCATGCCACGCCGCTCAATCCGGCACTGTTGCAAATAGTCGGTGGTGATAAACTTATCATCCCCTTTTGCTGATGGAGCTGCACATGAACCCATTCAAAGGCCGGCATTTTCAGCGTGACATCATTCTGTGGGCCGTACGCTGGTACTGCAAATACGGCATCAGTTACCGTGAGCTGCAGGAGATGCTGGCTGAACGCGGAGTGAATGTCGATCACTCCACGATTTACCGCTGGGTTCAGCGTTATGCGCCTGAAATGGAAAAACGGCTGCGCTGGTACTGGCGTAACCCTTCCGATCTTTGCCCGTGGCACATGGATGAAACCTACGTGAAGGTCAATGGCCGCTGGGCGTATCTGTACCGGGCCGTCGACAGCCGGGCCGCACTGTCGATTTTTATCTCTCCTCCCGTCGTAACAGCAAAGCTGCATACCGGTTTCTGGGTAAAATCCTCAACAACGTGAAGAAGTGGCAGATCCCGCGATTCATCAACACGGATAAAGCGCCCGCCTATGGTCGCGCGCTTGCTCTGCTCAAACGCGAAGGCCGGTGCCCGTCTGACGTTGAACACCGACAGATTAAGTACCGGAACAACGTGATTGAATGCGATCATGGCAAACTGAAACGGATAATCGGCGCCACGCTGGGATTTAAATCCATGAAGACGGTTTACGCCACCATCAAAGGTATTGAGGTGATGCGTGCACTACGCAAAGGCCAGGCCTCAGCATTTTATTATGGTGATCCCCTGGGCGAAATGCGCCTGGTAAGCAGAGTTTTTGAAATGTAAGGCCTTTGAATAAGACAAAAGGCTGCCTCATCGCTAACTTTGCAACAGTGCCATAGAAAGGTTACATTTCTAAAAATTATAACGCTGACCTGGGGACCGGGAATATGTATTCATTTATCGCACGCCAGCCTATTTTTGACACAAAAATGCAGACCGTCGCTTATGAGCTGCTTTTCAGAGACGGAATGAACAATGCCTTTCCCGATGTTTCACCAGAATACGCCACGTCCAGAATGATTTCTGACCAGTTTTTATGCATCCCTGTTCCCCGTATAGCCAACAATCACAGTTCTTTTATTAATGTGCCGCACCAGATGATCATTAACGGACTGGGCGATACGCTGCCGAATGAAAAAGTGGTCATCGAAATTCTGGAAAATGCAGTCCCGGATGATGCGCTTTTCTGTGCCGTAAAGGATATGCACGACAGGGGTTACCAGCTTGCGCTCGATGATTTCACGATGGATGATGAATGGGACCGCTTTATGCAGTATATTTCTGTCATCAAATTTGATGTCAGAGACAATGACTATGAAGATATCCGGCAATATATCCACAGAAAAAGTCAGCTTCTGCAGGGCATAAAATTCCTTGCTGAAAAAGTGGAAACAAGGGACGAGTTTGAGCTTTACAGCCGGGCGGGTTTCGCGCTTTTCCAGGGATTTTTCTTCAGTCGCCCGGAAATCCTCAGAAATAAATGCCTTTCCCAGAACCCCCTGCCACTCTCCAGGCTGATGATGGAGGTGAACAGGGAAAACCCGGACTTTGCCGCGGTCGAACGTCTGCTTAAAACCGATCTGACGCTGTCATATAAAATCATGCGCTACGTCAGAAACATGCTGTTTAAATCACATGGCATAATTCAGGCGGACAATCTTACCCTGAAAGAAATGCTGATGTATATGGGGGGCAAAGAACTCCGGCGGTTTGTTGCGGTGGCCGCCCTTTCAAATATGGGGCGTTCCGGCATCAGTGAACTTTATCATCTGAGCATGGTTCGCGGAAAATTCTGCGAATTAATTGCCGAAAAAATAAATAATGTTTCATTATCCTATAACGCATTTATATGCGGTCTGTTTTCATTGCTGGATGTCATTCTTGAACTCCCCATGGACGATTTAATTAAACAGATTTCAATCCCGCAAAACGTAACTGCCGCGCTTTGTGAACATAAAGGTGAACTTTTTGACATACTGACCCTGTCGTTATGTTATGAGAAACTTAACTGGGAGGAAACCGCGAAAATATGTAATACCCTCAATATCAGCGAGTTCACTGTTATAGAAACCATGCAGGCCGCAACAAAATGGGCGGACGAGCTCGCCGTCTGTTAAGGATATTTATCACAAGACAAATCAGTCATACACATCATTTTTTTAATTAAAGAAATACCGGTGAACGCCGTTATATCCGCTTATCCAGACACAACGAGACACTATTATCATGGTAATAACTCCAACTTATTGATAGTGTTTTATGTTCAGATAATGCCCGATGACTTTGTCATGCAGCTCCACCGATTTTGAGAACGACAGCGACTTCCGTCCCAGCCGTGCCAGGTGCTGCCTCAGATTCAGGTTATGCCGCTCAATTCGCTGCGTATATCGCTTGCTGATTACGTGCAGCTTTCCCTTCAGGCGGGATTCATACAGCGGCCAGCCATCCGTCATCCATATCACCACGTCAAAGGGTGACAGCAGGCTCATAAGACGCCCCAGCGTCGCCATAGTGCGTTCACCGAATACGTGCGCCACAACCGTCTTCCGGAGCCTGTCATACGCGTAAAACAGCCAGCGCTGGCGCGATTTAGCCCCGACGTATCCCCACTGTTCGTCCATTTCCGCGCAGACGATGACGTCACTGCCCGGCTGTATGCGCGAGGTTACCGACTGCGGCCTGAGTTTTTTAAATGGCGGAAAATCGTGTTGAGGCCAACGCCCATAATGCGGGCGGTTGCCCGGCATCCAACGCCATTCATGGCCATATCAATGATTTTCTGGTGCGTACCGGGTTGAGAAGCGGTGTAAGTGAACTGCAGTTGCCATGTTTTACGGCAGTGAGAGCAGAGATAGCGCTGATGTCCGGCAGTGCTTTTGCCGTTACGCACCACCCCGTCAGTAGCTGAACAGGAGGGACAGCTGATAGAAACAGAAGCCACTGGAGCACCTCAAAAACACCATCATACACTAAATCAGTAAGTTGGCAGCATCACCCTTCTGCCGGGCTAATAACCTGGTCCCGAGCATGAGCCGGCGTGGCAACTGCTGGGATAATGCGGTGGCCGAATCGTTCTTCAGTTCACTGAAAAAAGAGCGCATCAGGAAGAGAATATACAAAACCCGGGATCTAGCCCGGGCGGATATCTTCGATTACATTGAAGTGTTCTACAACCGGGCCCGGCGCCACAGTCACCTCGGCGGCGTCAGTCCGGAGGCCTTCGAACAGGCCTCGTCGTGAGGACAGAATTTGTCTACGGGCGTGGGGTCAGTCCAATCAACGGCTCGGAAGTGTCTAGATTATCCGTGGCGATTCAATTATTCTAAAGTTTTCGACCGCTATACACTCTTATCATTCTTTGTTAATCGTTTATTAAGATAATAAATATAAGGACGAAACCATGAACGATGTCATTCGTGACTTTTTCAAAATGGAATCAGCTGGTGGTATTCTTCTCGTGATTGCCGCGGCAATTGCGATGACCATTGCTAACTCACCGCTGGGCGAAACTTATCAATCTGTACTGCATACTTATGTATTTGGTATGTCAGTTTCTCACTGGATTAATGACGGCCTAATGGCTGTTTTCTTCTTACTCATTGGCCTTGAAGTTAAGCGAGAGCTGCTTGAAGGTGCGTTAAAATCAAAAGAAACCGCAATTTTCCCTGCGATTGCAGCGGTTGGCGGTATATTAACTCCTGCTCTTATTTACGTAGCCTTTAATGCCAACGATCCTGAGGCGATTTCTGGTTGGGCAATTCCAGCGGCGACAGATATCGCTTTTGCTTTAGGTATCATGGCGTTATTAGGTAAGCGTGTACCAGTAAGCCTAAAAGTGTTCTTGCTGGCGGTTGCTATCATCGATGATTTAGGTGTAGTTGTTATTATCGCGCTATTTTACACCGGTGACCTGTCGACCATGGCGTTGCTTGTTGGCTTCATCATGACTGGTGTCCTATTCATGTTGAATGCGAAGGAAGTAACAAAACTTACGCCATACATGATCGTCGGTGCGATCTTATGGTTCGCGGTGCTTAAATCTGGTGTTCACGCAACATTGGCAGGTGTAGTGATTGGTTTTGCTATCCCACTAAAGGGAAAGCAGGGCGAACATTCTCCACTTAAACATATGGAGCACGCGCTTCACCCATACGTGGCATTTGGTATTCTGCCTCTATTCGCATTTGCCAATGCGGGGATTTCGTTAGAAGGCGTATCGATGTCAGGTCTAACTTCAATGCTGCCACTCGGTATTGCTTTGGGTCTACTGGTTGGTAAGCCTCTAGGTATCTTTACCTTTAGCTGGGCAGCGGTAAAAATGGGCGTTGCTAAGTTACCTGAAGGCGTTAACTTCAAGCATATCTTTGCGGTATCTGTGTTGTGTGGTATTGGCTTTACAATGTCTATCTTCATTTCCTCTTTAGCGTTCGGAAATGTAAGTCCTGAATTTGATACCTATGCTCGACTCGGTATCTTAATGGGTTCTACGACAGCAACATTACTTGGCTATGCCTTACTGCACTTTTCTTTGCCTAAGAAAGCGCAAGCGTAAGATAAAAATGAGCTATTTTGTAAAGCCTCCCAATCGGGATAACACCGATCAGTTAAGGCATTGATCAGTTGAACGATCCTACGGATGGTTAACAATACCCTCAGTACACTAATTGCTGAGGGTATTTTTGGCACTGTTGCAAATAGTCGGTGGTGATAAACTTATCATCCCCTTTTGCTGATGGAGCTGCACATGAACCCATTCAAAGGCCGGCATTTTCAGCGTGACATCATTCTGTGGGCCGTACGCTGGTACTGCAAATACGGCATCAGTTACCGTGAGCTGCAGGAGATGCTGGCTGAACGCGGAGTGAATGTCGATCACTCCACGATTTACCGCTGGGTTCAGCGTTATGCGCCTGAAATGGAAAAACGGCTGCGCTGGTACTGGCGTAACCCTTCCGATCTTTGCCCGTGGCACATGGATGAAACCTACGTGAAGGTCAATGGCCGCTGGGCGTATCTGTACCGGGCCGTCGACAGCCGGGGCCGCACTGTCGATTTTTATCTCTCCTCCCGTCGTAACAGCAAAGCTGCATACCGGTTTCTGGGTAAAATCCTCAACAACGTGAAGAAGTGGTAGATCCCGCGATTCATCAACACGGATAAAGCGCCCGCCTATGGTCGCGCGCTTGCTCTGCTCAAACGCGAAGGCCGGTGCCCGTCTGACGTTGAACACCGACAGATTAAGTACCGGAACAACGTGATTGAATGCGATCATGGCAAACTGAAACGGATAATCGGCGCCACGCTGGGATTTAAATCCATGAAGACGGCTTACGCCACCATCAAAGGTATTGAGGTGATGCGTGCACTACGCAAAGGCCAGGCCTCAGCATTTTATTATGGTGATCCCCTGGGCGAAATGCGCCTGGTAAGCAGAGTTTTTGAAATGTAAGGCCTTTGAATAAGACAAAAGGCTGCCTCATCGCTAACTTTGCAACAGTGCCAGCTGAACGACCTGAACCCATTCCTCCTGCGAAATCGCACCGGTAATAGCCTGCATGTTGCGCCCGAGTTCCTGCATGATCTTGCGTAGCGCCAGTGGCTCAACCTGGGTAGCGTCACCAGCCCAAGCTGGCAACTGAAAACCCCATAAAAGCAGGCAGGCCGTAACGGTCAGGGTGATAGTTCCAAATGCGTGGCTGTGTTTGCGGTGGGTCATGAAATTCTCCTGTAATTCAATCGTTCTCTCATTCGAACTCCCGCCCTTCGCCAGCTTCCTCATGGGTCACGCCGTCGCGGATGTGGTAGATGCGCTTGAATGTGGGGATGATCTTTTCGTCATGGGTGACGACGATGATGGCGGTCTCGAACTTCCGGGCCATGTCGTTGAGGATGCGGATTACAGCCATGGCGCGCTCGGAATCCAGCGGCGCAGTGGGTTCATCGGCCAGGATCACCGGCGGACGATTGACCAGTCCGCGCGCGATGGCGACCCGTTGCTGCTCGCCACCGGAGAGTTGCGAGGGCATTGCGCGAGCTCGGTGTTGCACATCAAGCGCTGTGAGCAATTCCAGTGCCTTCGCGCGCGACTCTCCATTCGCGACGCCTGCAAGCATCGGCAGCAGCGCCACGTTGTCGGTGACATCGAGAAACGGAATCAGGTACGGCGCCTGGAAAACGAAACCAATCTTGTCACGCCGTAAGGCGCGCAGGTCGCGGACTTTCCAGCCATCGGCGTAGATCACTTCATCGCCCAGCGTCATGCGACCGGCGGTCGGTTCGATCACCGCACCCAGACACTTGAGCAGCGTGCTCTTGCCGGACCCGGAAGGGCCGATCAGTCCCACCACTTCACCAGGCGCAACATGCATATTCACGTCTCTCAAGGCAAAGACAGCGGTGTCACCATCGCCATACCGCTTGCTTAAACTTTCGATGTGTATCCCTTTGCCACTCATCTCAACCTCCAATGGCTTCGGCCGGATCGACCTTGAGTGCTATGCGAATGGCGACGAGGCTAGCTAGAACGCAGATCACGAGCACGGCAAAAAAACCGGCGACAGAATCCATTGGCGTGAGCAGGACATATTTTGGAAAAGCCGGTGCTGAAAAGGTGGCTGTGATCTTGCCGACCACGAAGCCAATCACGCCCAGGGCGAGCGCCTGCTGCATGATCATCGCGGCGATGGTTCGGTTGCGTGTGCCGATGAGCTTCAACACCGCGATCTCACGGATTTTGTCCATCGTCAGCGAATAGATGATGAAGGCAACGATGGCCGCGCTAACGATGGCCAGAATCACAAGGAACATGCCGATCTGCTTGGCCGAGGTGGCGATCAGCTTGCCGACAAGGATGTCTTCCATCTGTGCCCGGGTGTAGACCGTCAAACGCTTCCAGCGCTGGATGGATTCGGCAACCTCGTCCGGCGCATGACCAGGTTTCAGAGTGACCAGCACGGCATTGACGAACGCGTTGCTGCTCTGTGAAGCAATCACGGCATCCAGCAAACCTGGATCACCGGGTCGATTGAAGACCGGGTTGGCTTCGGTGCGACGCCGGCTTTGCCAGATGGCATCGTTGTCCTTGAGGAACTGGGCCTCCTGGGCATCTTTGAGCGGAATGAATACCATCGGGTCGCCGCTGGACGACACCATGCGCCGTGTCAGCCCCACGACGGTGTAATGATTGCGGCGAATGGCAAGACGATCTCCCAGTTTGAAGCCGGTGGCGATGTCGGCCACAGCCTCGTAGTGACCGCGCGTGATCTGGCGTCCAGCGACGAGATAAGGAGGCCATCCGGGTGTAGCCCCCAACGCACCGGGCGCGATGCCGACCACCATGGTGCGTACATCACTCTCGCCCTTGCGTACCTGCATGGTCAGGTAGGTCGCGTTCGCTGCCTGTGAGACTCCCGGCATGGCGAGAATGGCGCGATACACGTCATCGTTGAGGCTGGACGACTCCGCATAAGGACCCAGAGTATCCTTTTGCACCACCCAAAGGTCAGCGCCACTGTTGTCGAGCAACGCCTTGCCGTCGTCCACCATGCCTCGGTACACCCCAGCCATGACCAGGGTGACGCCGATCAGCAGACCCAGACCGATGCCGGTGAAGACGAATTTCCCCCAGGCATGGAGAATGTCGCGGCCGGCCAGGCTGATCATCGTGAAACTCCCGGGATATGCTCGACCACATGGATGCGGCTGCGCGCCGTCAGTGCCTTTTCGCTATAGGTCACAACCTGGTCCCCATTCTTGAGCCCTTCGCGCACCTGCACGTAACCATTGAGGTCGGAAGTGCCGAGCTTGACCGGGGAGAAATGCAGATCACCATCCACGATTTGCCAGACACCGACTTTGTCGCCCTCACGCTGGACGGCAGCGTTGGGGATCAGTGGAGCGGCCGGGAGCGCCGGCAAGTCAACCGTGACTTCGGCCAGTTCACCCACTGGTGGCAAAGGTTCTGGTTTGTTATCGAATGTCACCTTGGCAAGCGTTTCCTCGGTTACCGCGTCGGCCTTGGGTTCCACCCGCAGCACGCGACCTTTCAAGGTCTGGCCACCACGCGAACGCAGGACGATATGAGCCGGCAGCCCCCCAGCCAGCCCCGATGCGCTGATCTGGTCGAAGCGCACATTGATCCACAAACTCTTGGGGTCGATCACTTCCACCACGGCCTGGCCCGCGACGATGGTCGTGCCGGGATCGGCATCGCGCACGGCGACTACACCGTCGACCGGCGCGATCAGGCGCAGATTGCTCCGCTGCGCGACGAGTGCTTCGCGGTCGGAGCGTGCCCGGGCAATATCTTCCCGAGCGGCGGATAGGGCGGCATCGGCGATCTGCAGTTCCTGCCGCTTGGTGGTGACGATTTCCTCGCTGGTCGAGCGCACCGCAAACAATTGCTCATAGCGGCGCGCCTGGGTTTGCGCGTAGGCTTGCCGGGCTTCTGCCTCGCGCAAAGCCGCTTCCGCCCGCTTGAATACAGACTCCTGTGAGCGCACCCGATCATCAAGGTCGACCGGCTCCATCTCGCCGAGCACCTGTCCGGCCTTGACCTGGTCGCCTACATGCACCTCCAGGCGTTTGACGCGCCCGGCAAACGTCGGCCCGATCTTGTAGGTGTAGCGCGCCTCCACCGTGCCGATGCCGAACAGCGCCGGTGTGATAGCCCTTGATTCCACGCTTGCCACCGTCACAGCGACCGGGGCGAGCGGCCCTGATCGCAGACCGACATAAATAAAAAGCACCAGCAAAGGAATGATGACGGCAAGCAGTGCCAGGGTGCGGCCTTGCAAGGGTAACTTTTTCATTGCGCACTCCTTATGCCACGCCGATAAATTGCAAAGACGCGCGGCGCATCGCGGTGCATACGTCCCACATCACCCGCCAACAGCGATTGCATGACCAAGCCCTGGATCGTGCCAATGAACAGCGTTGCCGCCGCCTCGTTGTCAAGCGAGGGAGACAACTCGCCGCTGGCCTTGCCTTTCTCGATGAGACGATGCAAACGTTCGCCGTAGCGCTGAATCAAGGTTTGCACCATGCGCTTGGCCGGTGTCGATTCGGCACGCTGAAGCTCACCAAACATCATTCTTGGCACGCCTGGGTGCTCAGCTACGAATTCGATATGACTCATGAACATCGCCTCCATGGCTGCCAAGGGCGACTCGATTCCTTGTGCGGATCGATCGATTCTGGCTAATAGGCGCTCTGCTACCCACTCCATGACCGCCTGCCAAATGGCTTCCTTGTTCGGGAAGTGCCGAAACAGCGCACCCTGGGTCAAGTTCATGTGTTTAGCGATAGCTGCAGTGGTTATCTCGCTTGGGTTTTGTGAACCGGCAAGCGCCACGACGGACTCGACAGTTACGGCACGACGTTCATCGGCCGGCAGATGCTTTGGATGGGTGTCCACGAGCACTCCTTGTAAGATAGTAATTGATTACTATCTTACCACAAGAGGCAACTCAAACAAGAGAAAACCCGACGTACTCGTCAATATCTAGCGTCTGCAATGGGCTTAACGTGCTTTATTTAATGAGATGGTCACTCCCTCCTTCCCGGTACTATGCTGAGGACAGGCTTTCATTCGGAGAACTATCATGGAAAACATTGCGCTCATTGGTATCGATCTGGGTAAAAACTCTTTCCATATTCATTGCCAGGATCGTCGCGGGAAGGCTGTTTACCGTAAAAAATTTACCCGGCCAAAGTTGATCGAATTTTTGGCGACATGCCCCGCTACAACCATCGCAATGGAAGCCTGTGGCGGTTCTCACTTTATGGCACGCAAGTTGGAAGGGTTGGGGCATTCCCCAAAGCTGATATCACCACAATTTGTCCGCCCGTTCGTTAAAAGCAATAAAAACGACTTTGTCGACGCCGAAGCTATTTGTGAAGCTGCATCGCGTCCGTCTATGCGTTTTGTGCAGCCCAGAACGGAATCTCAGCAGGCAATGCGGGCTCTGCATCGTGTCCGTGAATCCCTGGTTCAGGATAAGGTAAAAACAACCAATCAAATGCATGCTTTTCTGCTGGAATTTGGCATTAGCGTTCCCCGAGGAGCTGCCGTTATTAGCCGACTGAGTACCCTTCTTGAGGATAATAGTTTGCCTCTTTACCTCAGCCAGTTATTGCTGAAATTACAACAGCATTATCACTATCTTGTTGAGCAGATTAAAGATTTGGAATCCCAGTTGAAACGAAAGTTGGACGAAGATGAGGTTGGACAGCGCTTGCTGAGCATTCCCTGCGTCGGAACACTGACAGCGAGTACTATTTCAACTGAGATTGGCGACGGGAAGCAGTACGCCAGCAGCCGTGACTTTGCGGCGGCAACAGGGCTTGTACCTCGGCAGTACAGCACGGGAGGTAGGACGACATTGCTGGGAATTAGTAAGCGAGGTAATAAAAAGATCCGAACTTTGTTGGTTCAGTGTGCCAGGGTATTCATACAAAAACTGGAACACCAGTCTGGCAAATTGGCCGATTGGGTCAGGGATTTACTGTGCCGGAAAAGCAACTTTGTCGTCACTTGTGCTCTGGCAAACAAGCTGGCCAGAATAGCCTGGGCCCTAACGGCACGACAGCAAACTTATGTAGCATAACGGCAGAAATACACCGGTTTAAAGAATTACTGATCTGGTTTTGCGAATACTGATATTGATGATACTAACGGCCCACCGGCCTGTTGAGGAACCTGTAAAACGGAAAGGCTCATTGAAGCCGTATATTTTCTGGAGGTTCATCAGGCGCGGAACTCATCAAGGCGCGGGAATAAAATCCCATTCAGACGCCGGATAGATTCAAGCAAGCCAACTTGTCGTCAAAATCGGTGTTGCAAAAACGGGAGTGACCATAGATTCCGTTTTCTGAGACGTCCCCATTCACAGAAGCGTTCCTGCGCCAGCATGAAGAAATGTGCCAGGTCGTGGGCAGCATCGTTTTTTCACTTGTGGAGGCAGGACACGATTCCACCAGTGGAAATATCGTCACTGTGCTGCGAAATGAGATTGCCGAAACCGGCAAATGGGCGCCGGACCAGGTGCTTTATCTGCAACTGGCCATTGATTTGCTGGAGCAGGGACGCAGAATTCCGGGGCCACGCTGACGCCCCGTAAACGGTGGCTCTCTCACCAGAGTTGCATCAGGATGAGCAGAACCAGCAGATGGCCGGCATAGGCGATGTAGAAAAAATGCCGGGGCATAAAGCGCGGGCAGCCCTCCGGGCACAACTGAATGCTCAGGTAAATGGCCATAATGGGGAAAACCAGTGTGGGGAGGGTGGCGAACAGCAGCGTGTCTGCCGGCAGACTCAGCAGGTGTGATACCCCGTTCAGACAGCACAGTGACAGCCCGGACACGATAACCCCCGTGCGCTGCACGGCAGACGTCTGCCCGCCCGTGGCTATGACCATGCCGGTGGCCAGAACCATACCCGCCAGGCCATAACTGGCCGGGCTCAGCGGCCAGACCAGGACGACCAGCAGCAATACGCCAGCCATCAGCCCTTTTTTTCCGAACCGGTACTGAAGGGCAAGCAGTTGCGTGACACCTGCGAACACGAAAAGAATGTTCAGTGCCCACCACGGATGGTGATGCGCAAAAGCCAGGCTGAATACAGGCTGGGTTATGACGGCCCATCTCCACAGACGGTTTGCCCTCACCTGGAGCCGTTCCGGTGTGCGCTGCACGTTCATCGCCCAGATAAGCGTGAACAGGGGGAAGGCCATCCGGCCAGCCGCATACAAAAGCAGGTTGCCGGGCGTCAGGAACAGGGTGTTGATGTGGTCGGCCAGCATGGCGATCAGTGCCAGCACTTTGACCATATCCAGGGCAGCAGGACTGATCTGCCCTGGTGTCTGAAGGGGTCGAAGAAGGCCGGGAACCGCGTGACTCATTCGGTGTATTCTCCTGACGGCACGCCATCAGCAGCCAGTCCTGAACATGATGCCAGAAAGCCCTGCCTGTCTGTGACGTCACGCGAACCTTTAATTTTTCCAGAATTTTGCGTGCCGCAAACTCTGATTTATCCCGCAGCACACGCATGGCGCCTGCCACATCCTTATTCTGAACACAAAGACTTAAAATATGAAAATCGTTCATAACCCTTCCCTCCTGACCCTTTAATTATCGGCACAGGAAGGAATAAATTTAGCGTAAATTTATATTATTCAGTATGTTACAAGGAATGTCAGTGATCGGTTACCGTATCAATATTATGCGCCTGGCAACTCCCCGCTACCGTTACTGAGGGCATATTCTTCCTGACTCATCAGCGGCCAGCGGATAAGGCGGATGAGGCGGGAAGCCTGGTCCGGCGTGAACCCGAATCCGTCCAGCAACTCTGTCAGCAGCGGGCCGGCATCCTCTTCATACCGATCCGATCGAAGGGCACCAGGGGTCCCTTCCACCGTTTTCGCCAGTGCCAGAAAACGTTCCTGCAGCGGTTGTTCCTTATTACGCCAGCCGGGCTTCACTGCTTTAAGGTGCTCCGGATTTGTGGCGGAGAGCCCTTCCACATCGTGTTGTCGCAGTACCCTGAGCAGCTGCTGGTACCAGGTTACTGTCGTGGATAAAGCCTGTCCGCCGGGAAACTCTGCATTTTTCAGGACAGGCGTACCCTGTTCAGGCGAGGTGCTTTCGTTGATCTGCAGGCGGATATCAATGCCGGCATCGTGACAGGCCTGCAACCACTCAGCTACCTGCAGGGGGTCGCCTTCCTGTCGCATCACTTGCCCGGCCGTGTTCCACAGCTGCAGGCAGGTGGTGCCGTCGAGACGGATAACGTAGTCGCCCCGGCACGCCAGGTGCCAGCGACCATCCAGCTCCACCGGCCGGTCGTCACCGAACCTGTCAGACTCGTATACCGGCTTCATCCGGACCAGGGGCAGAACCCGGATCGCCGTCGCGCGCTGCTCTGCCAGGACGCGCGCCTGTTCGTCAGCGAGAAGCGGGGCGGCCAGCGCCCGGCCGGCGTCCGTAAGCTCGACGGCCAGCTGCAGGTTCGGCGCGCGCAGGGTGCGCAGCCAGCCCGCGTTTTCCATGCGCCGGCAGGAGGCGCGGAGGTTCGGCCCGTACACCGGGGCGTCCCCGCCCTGCTCCAGCAGATGTTCCAGGTCCCGGGTACGGACCCGGGTAATGTCGTTGTGCTTAAGACCTGCCAGCACAATCAGCACCCGCCGCTGCAGCGGCGACGGACGGCGTGTGTTGGCCCCGGTCATGCTGCGCTGCTCCCGTTCCGGATAAGCGCGTCCAGACGCTCCCAGTCGGCTTCGATACGCTCGTATATACTCGCGTCTGCTGGTCCTCTCTTCCCTTTCAGCGCCAGCCTGTGCCAGAAAGACAGGATGTCGCGGGCCATAATATAATTGTGGGCATAATGTTCACCGGTCTTGTTCAAATCGTATTTTTTAATCAGCTCTTCCGTTTCCTGCAAAAGCTGCTCATAGCTGAGTGAAAACGTCACTTCTCTCTCATCCATCCTGCACGCTCCATCTGATAATGTCCTTTTAATGGAAAAATCATATCATGAATGATTTTATACTGAATTGGTAAATATCATATTAGATATGATTATATTAAAAGTGATAAATGTCACACCCTATATTATTTTATATGTATTTATTTATTATCATATCACTTACGGTTTTCCTGCCGCGCAGATCCGATTTCTGGCTAAATCGGAATTGCTGGCCTGAAGCACCTGACTGACCTGACGGTATTGTGAGTTTCTGGACCGGAGCGGAAGGATTGAATGGGAAATTATTCAGATTCGAAGACTGAATATGTTCAGTGAACGCTGGCGCTTATCGACCTGCATAAGGGGGCTCAGTCGCCCGAAAACTCACGTTGCGCAAAGTGGCATAAATTAAGGGCGCTGAAGCGCCCTTCTGTTTTTAACTGAGTGTGGCTTCAACCAGGTAGGTCATAATTTCTTTTTCTGGATTCCCGTAAACAGGATAGTTGTGACCCATAGAGGTTCTGCTGGTAACAGTTATCGTTGCCCCGGCCGCAAACAGCACCTCAAGCTCATTTCCCTTTTCTGGCTCATCCATGTCGAACACGAAGGCTTTGACCTGGGGATCGATAACCGTAATGACCATCAGATCAATGTAGCCTTCCTTATATGCTTTCCCTGAGTGCTCAGCTTCACGCATGGCAACTTGTGGACAGAAGGTCGTGGCAAAGGGGTCACTAAGTTTAGTCACAGTTTTCTTTCCCATCCATTGGCCACCGTGGAAGAGAATCTGACCATGTGGGATCATCATTCCATGGGTATTTACCTCGTTGTCCGCCTGAGCCATCCGCGCCGGCGAAAGGGGGTACAGCTGCTGATAGTCCAGTAAAATTTGCGGTGTAACTGGCGGCATATGTGCTCTCCAGCTCGCGTATTCACCGCCATTCGCCAGTTCATTTTCAATATGCCACGCAATATCACTATTAGCCCCTGCAAAAGCCAGAACATGCGCCGCATCAAGCCAGGATGTTATGGGAGAGCGCGGCACATGGTCGGGGTAAATATCGGGGATTCTGGCACTGCACTGTGTGTGGAAAGGGTTGATAATATTCATAGTCGGAGCAATCATCCTTTAAAAATTATTGTCATTATTTCATCACCTTTCTAATCCGATACTTAAAAGAACACCATCATTTTCGTTAAAGAATGCACACAGCCTTCAGTAACAAGTTACACATTGCTGATTTTTTGAGCGCAGCCTTTCCGCAGTTCTGTAAAGATGCTTAAACGGATCGCTTGCACCTACTTATATGAAGGTTTTACAGTCGCATAAACAATATCGTTTCGCCTGCGCCTGCCTGATAAAGGAACCCTGCATGCATTTTTATGTGGATGAAACCGGTCATACCGGTCCCAATCTTTTTGATCCTACCCAGCCCGTGCTTTCCTACGGCGTGCTTTCTTCACCGGATGACCTGGACAAGGTTGCCGAAGCCGATCTTGCTGCCTTGCGTAAGAAACTGGGAGTACAGCGTCTGCACGCCGCAGAGCTTGGCATGCACCGCCTTGATGAGGTGGTTGATACGCTGCTTGTCCTGCAGAAGAAGCACCGGATACGGTTTGATGTCTGGCAGGTCGTTAAACGGGATCACGCCATTATTTCGTTCTTCGATCAGGTGTTTGATCAGGGGATGAATCCTGCAGTGCCCAGGGTTGCCTACTGGACCCCCTTTCGTTACCCGCTGCTACTGAATCTGGCAAGCCTGTTCGATAATGAACTGGCTGAAAAAGCGTGGCGTGCCCGCCTCGAAGCCCATGATGGAAGGTCCTCATCTCTGTTCAGTGAGGTCTGCAGTGAGCTGCTTGCGCGCGTTCATACCCTGGGGGACCGCCGTTACATTGAATTGATTACCGATGCGTTGTCCTGGGCGATGACCCACTTTGACGAACTGGGATATAACTGCAAAACCGGTAAACAAAAGCTGCAGATCATGCCCAATATGGTTGGATTTCAGTTCGTATTGCGCGGTATCTGTTCCCGCCTGGGAGCACCAAATCGCAAAGCCGACATCGTTGTGGACCAGCAGTCACAGTTCAACACCACCCAGCGGGAGCTGAGGGAGTTCTATTACCAGATACGTGAGATGCCGTGGGTACACGGTCCCGGTTTACCGGTCATGGATGTGACGAACATGCCGGCTGAACCGCTGGTTTTCCAGTCGGGTACAAAAAGTGCAGGGCTGGAGCTGGTTGATATATATCTCTGGATCTTCAAACGCTTTATGGAAGGGAAGGAGTTAACCAGACCCCTTACCCGCCTGGTTTACACCAATCGCAATACCGGCAGGACGGACAGTGTCTCCCTTCAGTCGGTGGCTAAACGATCTAAGGAGTTTCTGGACAAACTGCAGGAGCCAACGGCAGAAATGATGAAAAAGGCGAGGGAATACCGGGATCAGGAAGAGGCAAGGCGGCTGGAACATCGGGTGCAAATCCTGCCGCCATCCTGATCCGGCAGGTTGAGTACACACAAAAGTGGAAGCGGCCGCGACGGGATGATGCGTCTGTCCGGCATCTTCCGGAGGGCCAGAACTCGAAATTCTGGCCGTACTTCACTTCTTCGTTGAAGCTCTATCTGTTCGTTGTGAGTCTCATATTTTTATTAAAACTAAAGCAACTCATCAACATAAGTCATGATGGAACGAACCAGATTTATGGCAAAACGGGCATCGGCTTCATTCAGCAAAGTTTCAGTAGGATGGGCCATACTGTAATTGTTGCGCAGGTTATTGATTCCATGAAGTATTGCGGCAGAAGACTTCAACATTTTAAACACATCTTCATTTCTTCCATCATCCGGCAGGGCCTTGAGATGTGCAGTTATCAGGGAAAGCAATCCTGGAACATTATTATTGGTACTATTGGTCGCAATTCCATGGTTTGTACACATTTGTCTTAATGAAGCATGAAGAGCTGTATGGACACGATCATAAGCCCGGTGTGGTCCATTTTTCTGAAGCAACACTTCCGCATCTTCTAAAGCCTGGTAAATGTTTTCGTTCACATTTTTCACTGGCGCTGCGGAAACATTTCTTTGCCCATTCTGATTAACAATGTCCTTTATTTCATTGAATAACTCAGTATTTGCATTGTTGATAAAGCGTTGGACATTATCCAGCGCCCATATTTTAGAAAGGTTATCAGCGTCCCTGGCCAGAGTGCTTTCTATGGCAGAGATGGCCACTCCTTTCAGCTCCGGGTTGTCCCAGTGAACATGCTGGTAGAATTTATACAGCCCTTCCGGAACATCTTCACAAGATGTAACAGCAAACAGCTCCTGCCAGTCGCCTTCGTTAAACTTATCTGCCAGGATTTTGGCCAAATTAATTTGTGAAACTTTGTTCAACATACTGATCCCTTGAAGTTTGTACTTCTTAATTGAGTTTACCGGAACGGCGTCTCAGTAAACGAAATCCGTGTACTGGTGTACCCCCTGCTCTGCAACAGGAATGAAATCCCATCCATCATCATTGCTCTGTTACTGCGGGGCCCAATTCTGATGTTTGTCAGTGGCAGCTTGTCTTTTGCTTTAATGATCAGATATGGCACCAGACCGTTATCATTGACACGAAAATTGACACCCTCATAAGGGCTGTCCGGGAGGATTACCATCCGGAACTCCTGCTCCTCTTTGAAACCGTCATTCTTGAAAAAAGGCGGCAGGCTGTGTGCCAGTCTGGTTGCCTGAATCATCTCATGCATTACATCTGCATTTATTGCCGCCTGAACCTGTGGCTGACGAAAGAAGGCGAGGATTTCGTTCCGGGCTTCAACCGTGGAATCCTCTTTGGTATAGAGTACCCGGTTTTTAAACACCTGATATTGAGTTAATTCCAGGGAGGCAAGCAGCTCTTCATCATCAAATTCCAGGCACACGCCCTGAGAGCTGCCATAACCCCGCCACTGGCTTAACAGGTCGGGTTCGAGACAGAACGACAGGTTATAGACATGAGCAGCCCGGTGCATTCTGAAGTGTGTCAGTGCCTGTTCGATGAACTTCAGGGTTTTCGGGTTAAAGTCGTCCCTCAGGTACTGCAGGGCATTCTCAAGGCAGTTCATTCCGTGAGTCAGCTCATTGCTGTCATTGAGGAAGGAAAAGTGCGTCGCCCACAGTGAGCCTGATTCGATGATGCCCTTCAGTCCGTTCAGGTCAGTGTAATGATAAATCTTCATCTGGCAGCCTCCTGACTGTCCGGGCCCTGTTCGCACTCAGTTTTCTGCATGTCAGACAGAAACGGGAACGCCTTAAAAGCGGCTTCCCTTGCTTCTTCTATGGACTGTTCCCAGGCCTGCCATTCCGGGTCCGCAGCCAGCACTTCGTCGGCGGTATCGCGTAACCAGGCATACAACTTTTCGCCACCATTGAGATCAACCCGACGGGTTTTTACCGGGTCTTCATGCTTCATGATATTGCGCAGAAGTTTTCCCAGTGGGCCACCTGACTCGACAGCTTCAGCCGGGATATACTCCGGATATTCTGGAAACTGATCCAGCGTCAGATCTATATATTCCCCGTCCAGCAATACGATGACATGCCCGTGAACCGTTGAGTTTTCCGCTTCCTGAAAGCCTGCGTTCCCTTCCATAAAAATGATGCACGGATGGCATCCCTCAGTATCTGTCAGGTACTTCGCCAGTGTGTTGCTGGCTAAATCGCAGCTGCCGTGCGGGAAATTCCTCAGTTCCTCTTTCCATCGAGGAAAATGACGGCACCCGTCAGCCCGTTCACCGGCGCCAAGCTCCAGCGCCCGCCGAAACGCCTTTATACGTAATGTTCTTTCCTGTCTCATTTCTTCACCTTCCCGTCATGGCGGGCCAGGGCCAGCAGTTCGGCCTGAAGCTGACGACCGTCCTCCCGGGACTCCTTCAGCTCCGCTTTCGTGTCCTGCAGCTGCGCCGCCAGGTGTTCGCCGGTGGCGGTCAGGCGGGCCACCTGCTCACGCAGCGGCAGCGCCTCCGCGCGCAGCTCGCGCACCTCCTGCAGCAGGCGGTCACGTTCGGCTACCACCTCGCGCAGCACCGCCAGCTCGCTCTCCAGGGCAGCCACCTTCGCCAGGGCCTCATCCCGCTCCTGGTCGGCACGGGCTATGTCGTCGTCAGCCTGCTCACGCGCCGCCAGGACCCCGGCTTCAGCCTGTTTCACGGCCGCCTGCCACAGCAGCCCCAGCTGGCCGGTCAGCAACTGCGCCAGCTCCGGCGGCAGGGGCGCGGTCTGCTCAGCGGCCTGCTCGCGCTGGCGGGCGCGGAACGCGCGCATCACCGGGGAGATGTGGGACAGGGAGCCGCCGCCGAGGTACTGACGGACCTGCTCGTTGGTCGGGTTCAGGGTGCCGGCGGCGATCAGGGCGGCAGCGGCGTCTTCAATGCGGCGGACGGTGTCCGGGGAGAGGGTGGTCATGGTCTGGCTCCGGTTTTACAGGGAATGACATCATGGTACGTCCGGTGCAAAAAAATAAACAATACATAAAATACAAATAATACATACAATACATTTGATACATATCGTACATACCGTACAGAACCTACATACAGTTTCTCTCCTGTCTCGTTGAGATCCGAAAACCCCTGAAGTCGGATCTTTATTAGCTGCCGGTTCGGAGGGATGTATGAGACAGTAGCTGGTAAGAACCTTCGTGCGAAGGGTTATCTTTCACAACTGGCAGAAGGTTCGCTTTGAGCGAATAGTGCACATTATGAATATGCAGTCGTTTTGAGATTATACAGGATGATAAAATGAGGGTGTCTGCCCCGTAACGCGGCGGAACATCGTCGCGAACGATGAGGCATTGTCGTATCCAAGAGAGAGCGCCACGTCAAACACCGGCCTGCCTGTTATCAACAACGCCAGCGCGCGGACCACACAAGCTCGCTGGCGCCAGGCCGAAAATGACATGCCGATTTCCGGTAATGCTGCCAACTTACTGATTTAGTGTATGATGGTGATTTTAAGGTGCTTGCGTGGCTTCCATTTCCATCAGATGTCCTTCCTGCTCCGCTACTGAAGGCGTGGTGCGTAACGGCAAAAGCACTGCCGGACATCAGCGCTATCTCTGCTCTCATTGCCGTAAAACATGGCAACTACAGTTCACTTACACCGCCTCTCAGCCCGGTACGCACCAGAAAATCATTGATATGGCCATGAATGGCGTCGGATGTCGCGCCAGTGCACGCATTATGGGCGTTGGCCTCAACACGGTTTTACGTCACTTAAAAAACTCAGGCCGCAGTCGGTAACCTCGCGCATACAACCGGGCAGTGATGTGATTGTCTGCGCTGAAATGGACGAACAGTGGGGCTACGTCGGTGCTAAATCACGTCAGCGCTGGCTGTTTTACGCGTATGACAGGATACGGAGGACGGTTGTGGCGCACGTCTTCGGTGAACGCACTCTGGCCACACTGGAGCGTCTTCTGAGCCTGCTGTCGGCCTTTGAGGTCGTGGTATGGATGACGGATGGCTGGCCGCTGTATGAACCCCGCCTGAAGGGAAAGCTGCACGTTATCAGCAAGCGTTACACTCAGCGCATTGAGTGACATAACCTGAATCTGAGACAACATCTGGCAAGGCTGGGACGGAAGTCACTGTCGTTCTCAAAATCGGTGGAGCTGCATGACAAGGTCATCGGGCATTATCTGAACATAAAACACTATCAGTAAGTTAGAGTCATTACCAATAATACCTTCAAATAAAAAAAGCGGTCCGGCGACATCCCCCGGACCGCTTCAATAAACTGTCTGATGTTATGTATTCATCAGTGTGCAAATATCATACCAGCTTATGGTTCAGATAGCCACGTTGCTTAATTGTTGTGCAATGTAACAAATGTGAGGTATGTGTAGGTAATCGTTATTTTTAGGACTTAATGCACCGGTATTCTGGGCTTCAAATTCATCGGGGTAATGGCAAGTTAATGAAAAAAAGACCATTCCTCACGGGGGAAAAATAGTCGAATAATAGTATCCTGGTTCTGTGTACGTCAGGGTTCCAGTAGGATAGCGTCTATTGTCATGAACGAAACGACAAATAAGGGGGTAAATATGCCTCATTTTTGTTAAGGAATTGTCTATATGAACTGTTACTCAGTTTCTGTCCGTGAAATGGTCAGTATCAGGTATCAGACAATCATATCCTTTTATCTCACTGAGATTCCGGGCTGGACTTGATATCATCTAAACCTTTTCGGATTTCCACGTTTGGAAAATACAAGCCTTTCAAGAATTATACTGGTCTGTTAAGCGACCGATTGGAATCCGATATAAGAATATCCAGCAAGGAATTGACGCCCTCGACACTGCTGATGTCTTTGAGGCGGTTTCTTGGATGAATCTGTCCTGAAGTGTCTGATTTTATCGCTCTATGTGATTGTTCGACTGTAGTGGCACAGTAAATTTGGCCACCTGATTAAAGGTGTGGAGTGCCCCCGAGCCCGTAGACAAATCTGCCCTATAGTTGGACTGACCCCACCCCGGTAGACGATCCTGCCCTATAGTTTGAGCATAGGGGGAGCATATGGGCACACCACGATTTACACCTGAATTTAAGGAAGAAGCCGTCCGACAGATAACGGAACGCGGTTATTCCGTTGCCGAAGTATCTGACCGTCTGGGCGTTTCTGCCCACAGCCTCTACAAGTGGCTACGGGCTATCAAACCGGATAACAGCGAGCAGCATGCCCGGGATTTACTGGAAGCCAAAAGCGAGATCCTGAAACTACGGGCACAGCTAAAACGTACCGAAGAAGAACGGGATATCCTGAAAAAGGCCGCGCGGTACTTTGCAAGGGAGCCCGACTGAAGTACCGCTTTATCAATGAGCACCGCACTGTATGGGGTGTGATGACAATGTGTCGGGTACTGGATGTCGCCCGGGCCGGGTTCTACGCGTGGCTGCATAACCCGGTCTCGGCACGTGATAAAGATAATCAGCGTCTGCTGACGCTTATCCGTGACTCCTATTCACTGAGCGGAGGCGTATACGGTTACCGGCGGGTTCATGGCGACCTGAACGAAATCGGGGAAACCTGCGGTAAAAACCGGGTGGGCCGTATTATGCAACTGAACCGGATTAAAGCCGTGCGCGGCTATAAAGCGCCGCGTCGTATCGCTGGCAGACCTTCAGTGGTTGCCCCTAATCGCGTGCAGCGGCAGTTTACTGTTGTCCGGGCCAATCAGGTCTGGGTCACCGACATTACTTATAGTGTGCCCGGAGTTCAGGGCGGGCATGGATGCTTAAATGAACCGCGAGTCTGTCTGGAATATTGAACCGGTAACTCACGATGAGAACCCCAACAATCCCACCGGGTGTGACGGTGGAGAACCTGAGCGGCAGTGACCTGCGGCATGCCCGCAGGGTGATGTAACCCGCTGACAACGGGGATTGAGGCGAGATCACTAAGCCGAGATGATCCTCAAGGTTAAGTACTGAAAGGCTGAAGAACATGAACCCGTTAATCCGCCTCTGTGGGTTGAAAACGTCACCACGGCCTACGTGATCTGACAGGCCGTGCAGGAGGAACTGGCAGTGATACGTAAGCACTGCCGGTCGAAGGTGTTTTGACATGTATGCGAAACACCGGGGCAGCAGCGTCTATCACGCTTGCGTTGCTGACTTCTGCCAACTTGCGGCAAGCAAGGATAAAGAGTGCGACGGGCAGCCTCCTCAGTATGCCTGACTCCAGGCAGGTAAACCGGGGAAGGTCAGCGACGGATGTTAAGGGGGCATGGCTCCGATGACGCGCTGGCTGGCGGAGCTTCCGTAGTAGTCCGCGATGGGGAAAGCCCATTACATGGCGAAGGGAAGCAGTTTGAATGTGTTTGCGACGTGAATTAACTGACCTAACGAGGTGAAGACCTTTGATAATCAGCGAAATGCAACGCAAGCTTGCCACATGGGCAGCCACCGATCCGTCCCTACGGATTCAACGGCTGCTGCGTCTGATAACACAACCAGAATGGCTGGCTGAAGCGGCGCGGATCACGCTTTCATCAAAGGGGGCGCATACCCCCGGCGTTGATGGCGTGAACAAAACAATGCTACAGGCCAGACTGGCTGTTGAGCTGCAAATCCTCAGGGATGAATTACTCTCAGGCCACTACCAGCCCTTGCCCGCCAGACGGGTTTACATCCCTAAAAGCAACGGCAAACTGCGACCACTGGGTATCCCCGCGTTGCGGGATCGTATTGTTCAGCGGGCCATGCTGATGGCGATGGAGCCGATATGGGAGAGTGATTTTCATACGCTCTCATATGGCTTCCGGCCTGAGCGCAGTGTCCACCACGCGATCCGCACGGTGAAATTACAGCTCACAGACTGCGGTGAAACCCGGGGACGCTGGGTGATTGAAGGCGACCTGTCCAGTTACTTCGACACCGTACATCATCGACTGCTGATGAAGGCTGTACGCCGCAGGATCAGTGACGCACGTTTCATGACTCTGCTGTGGAAAACCATCAAGGCGGGACATATCGATGTCGGTCTCTTTCGGGCGGCCAGTGAAGGTGTGCCACAGGGCGGTGTTATATCGCCGCTATTATCGAACATCATGCTGAATGAGTTCGATCAATACCTGCATGAGCGCTACCTGAGCGGGAAAGCCAGAAAAGATCGGTGGTACTGGAATAACAGTATCCAACGGGGCCGAAGTACGGCGGTCAGAGAAAACTGGCAGTGGAAACCCGCGGTGGCGTACTGCCGCTATGCCGATGATTTTGTCCTCATCGTCAAAGGCACCAAAGCACAGGCGGAAGCCATCAGGGAGGAGTGTCGGGGTGTGCTCGAAGGCAGTCTGAAACTCAGGCTGAACATGGATAAGACTAAAATCACCCATGTTAATGACGGCTTTATCTTTCTGGGGCACAGGATCATTCGCAAACGCAGTCGTTATGGCGAGATGCGAGTGGTCTCAACGGAGAAAGCCAGAAACTTCGCCGCATCGCTGACAGCACTGTTATCAGGCAACTACAGTGAAAGCAAAGTCGATATGGCTGAACAACTCAACCGAAAACTGAAAGGCTGGGCCATGTTCTATAAGTTCGTTGATTTTAAGGCCAAAGTCTTCAGTTATATCGACCGTGTCGTGTTCTGGAAGCTGGCTCACTGGCTGGCCCGCAAATACCGTACAGGTATCGCTTCCCTGATGAGGTGGTGGTGTAAATCACCGAAACCGGGTCAGAGCAAAACGTGGGTTTTATTTGGTAAAACCAATCACGGCAAGCTCAGCGGCGAAATACTGTACCGGTTGGTGGGGCAAGGCAAGAAGCTGTTCCGCTGGCGGCTACCCGAAGGTAATCCCTATCTGAGGACGGAGACCAGAAACACGTATACATCGCGCTTTACAGAAGTGGCAATGGCGTTCGCCAGCATTTAAATGGAGAGCCGGATGCGCTGAAAGGTGCACGTCCGGTTCGGGGAGGAGAGGCAGGGAAATAGTCCGACTACGCCCTGCCTCTTACTCTACTCCGCACCTGGCAGGGCTGGCTGTATCTGGCGGTGGTTATCGAGCTCTTCGCCCGTAACGTGGTGGGCTGGTCGATGAAGCCCACTCTCTCACGCGAACTGGCGCTGGATGCACTGATGATGGCGGTCTGGCGGCGAAAACCGGACGGCGAGGTCATCGTAAATAGCGATCAAGGTAGCCAGTATGGCAGTGACGACTGGCAGCGCTTCTGCCGGGCCAATAACCTGGCTCCGAGTATGAGCCGGCGTGGCAATTGCTGGGATAATGCGGTGGCCGAATCGTTCTTCAGTTCACTGAAAAAAGAACGTATCAGGAAGAGAATATACAAAACCCGGGATCTGGCCCGGGCGGATATCTTCGATTACATTGAAGTGTTCTACAACCGGGCCCGGCGCCACAGTCATCTCGGTGGCGTCAGTCCGGAGGCCTTCGAACAGGCCTCCGTCGTGAGGACAGAATTTGTCCACTGTTGTGGGGGTAGTCCATAAATGATTCTGAGGTGTCTGTTAAACCCATGGCGATTCATTTCTCTGTACCTTTACGTGCTGTGCCTAGATCCATAGCTAACTTGTGGTTGAAACCTGCATACCATAACACTATTATATTTGTACGGCATACCTCCGTACATGCTATCGCCTTAAGTCCCGAACTTAACAAAACAGTCCGCTCTTTCAGATTAAAGAGTGGCCTGGGAGAAAAACCATGTCAGCACTGAAAAAGCAGCGCATTGACCTGAGATTAAATGAAGACGACAAACACATGATCGAAGAAGCTGCAGCAATGACTAACCAGTCAATTTCGCAGTTCATGGTCAGTACCGCCTCAGAACGCGCTGCAGAAGTTATTGACCAGCACCGTCGTCTGCTCCTCAATGAGGAGTCCTGGAACCTGGTTATGGATGCAATCACTAATCCGCCAGTACCGAATGACCGGCTGAAACGCGCCGCTAACCGTCTCCGGGAACTGGAGTAATAAATGGACGGTTTAAGGATTGAGATTTTTTCAGAGGAAGTTGAATATGAATTAAGCAACTTCGATTGTGGAGAAGAGTATCTGAATACTTTTCTTACTGACCATCTGAAACGCCAGCACAACAGTAAGATTTTGCGTGGCTATCTGCTCGTGACGAGAGAGGATAAACCACGTGTTATGGGGTACTACACGCTGTCTGGCAGCTGCTTTGAGAAAACACTTCTACCCAGCAAAACGCAACAAAAGCGCGTCCCCTACAAAAATGTGCCGAGCGTGACTTTAGGCCGTCTGGCAATTGATAAAAGCATTCATCACCAGGGATATGGAGAAACACTTGTTACCCATGCTATGAAAGTCGTGTATCAGGCCTCGCAGGCTGTGGGTATACACGGAATGTTCGTGGAAGCGCTGAACGACAACGCCAAAAAATTCTACCTTCGCCTGGGTTTTATACAGTTAAAAGAAGAAAACAGTAATTCGCTCTTCTACCCGACAAAATCTGTTGAAGAATTGTTCGAAGTAAAAGATGAATAAAACTGGTTTAGACTGATCCAGTAAAGCCGTACCGCTTACATAAAGCAGCCTGGTCCTATTACGGTATTTTTGCCGAAATCAGGCCTAGATATCGTCCAGCAGGCTGTTCAGTTCGCGCCGGTCAAATTCTTCCTGACTCATCAGCGGCCAGCGGATAAGGCGGGTGAGGCGGGAAGCCTGATCCGGCGTAAACCCGAATCCGGCCAGCATCGGTGTCATCAAATGGCCGGTATCTTCTTCATACCGATCCGAGCGAAGGGCATCAGGAGTCCCCTCCACGGCTTTTGCCAGCGCCAGGAAACGCTCCTGTAACGGTTGTTCCTTATTACGCCAGCCTGGCTTCACTGCTTTAAGGTGCTCCGGGTTTGTTGCGGATAACCCCTTCACATCGTATTGTCGCAGTGCCCTGAGCAGGTGCTGGTACCAGGTTACTGTCGTGGATGAAGCCTGTCCGCCGGGAAACTCAGCCCCTTTCAGTGAAGGTGTACCCTGTTCCAACGCGGTGCTTTCGTTGATCTGCAGGCGGATATCAATGCCGGCATCGTGACAGGCCTGTAACCACTCCGCCACCTGCAGGGGGTCGCTTTCGAGGCGCGTCACCTGCCCGGCAGAGGTCCACAGCTGCAGGCAGGTGGTGCCGTCAAGACGGATAACGTAGTCTCCCCGGCACGCCAGATGCCAGCGATCACTCAGCTCCACCGGGCGGTCGTCACCGAATGTGTCGGACGCATACACCGGCTTTAGCCGGACCAGGGGCAGGACCCGGACCACCGTCGCGCGCTGCTCAGTCTGCACTCGTTCGCGTTCGGCGGCCAGCAGGGGGACGGCGATTGCCCGTCCACTGTCCGTCAGCTCGACAGCCAGCTGCAGATTCGGCGCACGTAGCGTGCGCAGCCAGCCCGAGGCTTCCATGCGCCGGCAGGAGGCACGCAGGTTCGGTCCGTACACCGGGGCGTCCCCACCCTGCTCCAGCAGATGTTCCAGGTCCCGGGTACGGACACAGGTAATGTCATTGTGCTCAAGACCTGCCAGCACAATCAGCACGCGCCGCTGCAGCGGTGACGGACGGCGGACGTTCACCGTTGTCACGATGTCAGTCCTCTATCCTAAAGACGAGGGTGTGCAGGCGCTGCCAGTCGGCCTCAATGCGTTCATAATCTCCCACGCCTGAATAGCCACGATTCACCAGCCTGTGCCAGAAATGCAGGAAGTCCGTTGCTTTACTCAGCTCCTGAGGATAGTAAGGGCCTTCCTTGTTGAGATCACATTTCTGTATCGACTCCTCGGCTTCCTGCAACAGCTGCTCATAGCTGAGTGAAAACGTCACTTCCTGATCCATCCTGCACGCTCCGTTTGATGATGTGTGGTTATATAATAAATCATACTAAGAATTTTTATTGCTATTTTAGTTCAAATCATATCAGATATGATTGATAGTAAAGTGATAAATATCATACCTAGTATGATTTTGTTTGTATTGTTATAAAATCATATCAATTACGCGTTTCCCACCGTGTAGATCCGAAAAGCGGTAAAGTCGGATCTTTACTGAGGAGCTGATTTAGATTGAGTAGGTTTACAATTGAATGAGGTTTGCTGAGTGGGTTTAGGACAAATGAGCAAAGTCAGTTATAGCAGCTAATCGCCGCATACGGTCCGGATTGCCGCAATTCGAAAAATCACGCGGAAGGTAGCTCCAGCGGAAAAGTTAAGCCTTGCCAGAGACAAGCGAGCATGTCCTCAACGTACAACTCCATCGCGCAACGTTCAAAATTCGGAGATACGAACGTCGTTTATGAAATGTGCGGACGCGGATACAAATCTAGGTCGAAAAGTGCAGCCATGATATAGCCGAGGTTACTGAGCAGTTGCAGCAGCTGACCGGAGCAACGAGAGCCGAATATTTCGAAACAGGGGGATTTCGAGTAGACTATAACTTCAAGGCCAAACCTTAAGTGATAAGTTAATAAGGTCTGTTTTGAAATGCGCTAAGCGTACAATAATTTCAGATATCAAAACTGACCATTATAACAATATGTCAGTTTTGATTTTCCCTGCAGCGCAATACACTCTTTATCAGTGCGTTTCAATAATTATTCAACTTATGAAAATGCTGAATATTGTGCTATCGACCTCTCTGTCATGGCTGTCATAAATTTTAATTTCCATATGATGTAAACCATGATAACTGGTACTTTCGGAAATGTCAGCATGCCACTGGCCTGAGTAGTAACTCATCATTCTGTCTTTTTTAACTTCCTTCAATGCAGAATTTTTTTCAGCTTCAGGGCCAGTATTCCTCTTTACCGCCTTGACAGTATACGGTTGTCCTGCTGGAGCACTAAATATTACATGGAAGTTAAGCGACATTCCTTTATCAAGACTTTCTGAGCATGGACAATAAAATTTTTTTTCAACATTATTTGCGGTTGCAGTCAGTACAACGGATGTATTTCTACTTTCTATTCCATATGGCAAAAATTTAAAATATGCTTCGTTGTCAAAAACATACTGCAAATAATTTATTTGTGATCCTTTGACTCTATAGTTAGGTTTTACATGCCGATAATAACGCTTGAATTCTGTACCATCTTCATTTTTCGCCCATTTCCATTTGGTGGACAGATACTCCGCCCCTAAACCAAGCAGTGACTTGAGGTTTTCACCAATCATGATCTTATCTGTATCAGCCGCTTGCTGAAGTTTAGCCGCAACATCAACGTGATATGAAGTTGCCGTTACTTCAAATGCACCTGAAACACCGTAGTTTCCCCATACGATTTCATCATCTTTAGCGTAATCGATGCCCAGCCTGACGCCTATACGATCTTCCGAACCCTGATCGCCCAGTTCTGGCCGGATAACCTGCTCCATAAATTCAAGTATGTATACACCGGCGTTTATGGCATCAATCGCGCTGTCAATTTTTTTGCCTTCTATGGCCTTATTTTCACTGCGGAAAAATGCCATTACAGCATCGCCCATAATACGATGAACATGACCATCAAAAGCCTGAATTATTTCAATGACATATCTGATAATTGTGTTCTTTATATTAAACACCATCTCAGGTGGATACGTTTTTCCCAGCTTGGTAGACCCTGCGATATCAAAAAACATCGTCACAGCATAGCCGTTACGGAGCTCATCGTTTACCCGGAGATCGTCAAAATCAGGATGGCAGCCGATAGCCTCATTAACTTCAGTGTTTTTACAAAAAACTTTACGTAACTCAGCTTTTACATCCCGGAATATGGTTGGCATAGCATCTTCAGCATAGCCTTCAAGGCTTGCTTTCGAAAAAACATCAGCACTATCATTACGTATCCCTTCTTTCACACTTTCAAAAATCGCTTTCTGCTTTGAATCTGCGTACACATTCGATTTTCTTAAGTTGCCCAATTTCATATCACTGCTGACATCCATTCGGGCTTTACCAAAAAGTTCTTTAAATTGCGTGCTCATTATATTTCCTTATACAAAGAAAATGATTAAAGTGTTAATCATTAAAGGTATTGCGGCAAAAAGAATTAAAAAGATTGCAAGACGATGAAGCCGGTATTTTTCGACCAACCCTTGAGAAAGGGTATACTGCAACGAAATCATTGTGCTGGTTATTTCATTAACATGCATTGTCTTTATTACTTCTTCAAATTCTTTTTCCGAATCAAATTGTTTCACGGTGTCTATAAATGAGTAAAAATTTCTCTTTGAAGTCGTTTTAATGTAGGGAATAACAGTTTTACCAACGAAAAAGTATCCGGATAAAAGTAATACTACGGAAACGAGCATTAATGACTTGAAAATAATAGCCAGATCATGACAACCTTTTACTTCCAAGTAAGCTACTGCACTTCCGGCGTTAGTGCCTATAGCTGCCAGTATGGCTGTAATAAAGGTAATAATTATAGTGGATTTGGTATTGGCATAGTTATGAAATCCGTCAGTGCGGGTAATCATCTTCTGAACCAGGTCGATATCAAACTTATCTTTTTCATCTAGAGGCATGCTCTTATTCCTTTTTGCATCAAAACATCTATCCCGGTTGTTTGATACAAGCCTGCTCAAATACTGGGTAGTATGTCTTGATGACTGGACCGACGTATACTACGATTTTTTAACGATGTTTATTGTTGATATCCTACTTAAAACTGAATTTTGTTTCCACTTATTAAATAACGAAAAATTACCTTTCTTGTTTATGTCGTTTTAACTTGAGGTCCTGAAACCTTGCAAACCGGAACTATCACGCTCGGTTGTCAGCGAGGAAAGTGGGTGGCGGGACGGCCGTTTACAGAGAGCAAGTTGGCTTCTCTGAGGCCCTGTGATAGAAGGCTGGTGAGTATCTACGTCAAATCACGGACAGAAGTGGGTTTGTGCTTCTCCCTTTTTCATGTGTGTAAACAGTTTACCTCTAACCAGAACGGTGTTTATAATCACTTGTCGTCACCTCGGGTGTTCCCCTCTGCGCTTTTTACCGCCTGTAAATGGTTACAGGGACTTCCGGCAGTAGCCGGACTGTAAAAGGAAACCCGCCATGAAACCGAAAATTGTACCCGTTGTACGGTATACACGTTTTCGTTTCGGGCGCGTAGAGCATGTGCGTAATCACATGCGCTCGCTCCCGACGCGTTAAGTGAACGGTACCCGCAGGTGGCGATACATCCTGTTTAATCCCCTGTTTCCGGCAGTTCTTTTGATTCCCCCATCATTGTCAGATAGTGATCATCGTCATCAGTCTGAATAAACACTCTTCTGAACATTTTCAGATAACGTTCCTTATCGATAACGCCGGTCGAAAAGATATTTCGGCCATCCGAATGAGAGTGCCGGTTGATAGCCCGGTAAAAGGAATCATATTCTCCGGCATCACTGTGTTCGCTTGCCAGAGACTCCAGGGCCTCTTTAAGTTTTTCATTCTTGCAGGCAAAGCTGAAATAATACTCAAGAATATTCCTCATTGTGTTAAACAGCACAACGGGCTGGGTTTTCTCATCCCTGACATCTTTCAGGGTCTGCCATAATGCCTGATATTCATTGAGCATTTCGTGCATGGAAAGCTTTTCACAGGAGCTGTAGTCAGACTTAATGATTCGGAGCAGAGACCAGTTTACGGGTGCTTCTCTGTTATCCTGCAGGCGACCACTGTTTAACAGTATTTCTTGGAAGAAAAACATATTGTGAGTCAGTATCACAACATGTCTCGCGGCAGCTGCCTTAATAATCTTCCGTTTAATGAGTGCTGCGACTTCATAGATATAGTTATGTGACAGGCTGGAAATTGGATCGTCAATAACTATGAGTTTATTTTCAGGATTAACGGTTTCGGGAGTGAGACTTCCCGAGCACGATTCAATAAAGTAGAGGAAGGAAACGATGGTTTTTTCACCCTCACTGAGGGATTTGAATACTTCCGCCTTTTCAGGTTCGTTGCCCCGGCGAAGGCGATAAAGCTTCATTTCGTCATCATGACAGATAATCTCAAACCCGGTTATTCCCAGTAGTCTTAGGTTTGCATTGATAATATTGATGGTTGGCTGGATGTCGGAGAGTTGTCCGGTCAGCGTATTCGTCTCATCATCCAGTGTTTTCTTACCGGCAGCTAGGATCCCAACTTCACGCAATCTGGTGTCGACTTCGTTCTGCAGCTCGCCAAGCTGCCTGTCACGTTCAGTAAAGAACTCATCGCAAATCCTTCTCAGATGCGCCATCACATCCGCGCTCAGGGTTCTCTTTTCCTGGCCAAAGTTCTCCGCCAGCCGGTTGTTTTCTCGTACCCGGGTATTAAATGCGTCCACTTCATTCTGAAGCGATGAAAGAGCGGACTGTATATTTTCAGGCGTTATCGCCTGAGACGGTTCTTTTAATTTATTGAGGAACTGCTGCAGTAAGATCTGAACCCCTTTATTAACGGTTTTCACCAGAGAAAGTATCGGACTCCCCTCATCAACGAAAGCATGGGTCGCAACACGGCGTTCAAATTCGGCCAGGTTATCACAGTCCTGAGCAAGTCGTTCTGCGGCCTGGCTCAGTGTTCCAAGAGAAGTCTGATATGACTCATCAAACATCTGAATAAGTTCGCGCGAAAAGGCCATGACATTAAAGGACTGCTGGCAGAACGGGCAGACATCGTCGTGTATATAATGCTGCCCCTGGCGCACCCAGTCTGCATTACCGATTTTTTGAATGAGTGCAGAGAATTGCGTGCTGCTTGCAGGCATAACGGGTTCCTGCATCAGTTTTATTGCTTCTTCCGTTAAGACAGTTGTTGGGGGAATATGAATTTCGCCGACAAGCGTTCCTTCACTTTGACTTAACATCCGCCATTTATCAGTCAGTGCCTCAGTTGTGGTACGCACGTCTGAAAGTGGTGTTGCAACCATACGTTCGTAAAACGATCTTTTAATTTTAGCGCCATCAAGAAAATCACTGAGACTTTTTCTGTCATTTACTGTCCTGTTAAAAATGTCTCTGGCACAGTGGTCGACGATCGTTTCTTTCATCCCTTCTTTTTCTGCAATCTCCTCATTAAGTTTCTCCAGGCGGGCACTCAGTTTTGCTCTTTCTTTATTATTACTGTTTATTTTATCCTGGCTTTCCTGATTGGCCTCACTGAGAGTGAAGATCCCGGGCTGATAGTCCGCACGGGCAAATTTGCTGTCAATATACTCTTGATTAAAGACCTGATAGTGGCTGATGTGAGGGCTCTCAAATGCGCAGTGCCGGTATTTATCTGCCTGACTGTCATAAAAATAGCCAGAGATCGTGGATTTTCCCGAACCGTTCTGGCCATAGATGAGCGTCACTTTGCTGCTGAGATCAAAGCAGATATCCCTGTCGGGCGCGTAGCTTCTTACGCCCCGGATCCTGAGTTGAGCCATTCATTTTCTCCTTATCCCTGAATTTTTTTGAGCCTTTCCATCGTAGCCCATTTTGCATTCGGGTTGTGCCATGCCGATCAGATTTATCTGAACCATTCTTGCGTGACAAACCTGACATGACAGGAAGTGATGACCCACGTAATTTTTTCGGAGAATTATTGCGATAAGGGAAATAATAAACTTTATTTGTGCCTGCTGGTTATTAATAACTTTTAAGCAATAATAAAGCTGCATTACTGTTTAATGTGCATTAGTATCATTCCTCCTCCATACAGATCCGATTTCTGTGAGTTCCGGATCTGCTTTCCGGCCTCCGGTGCGCAGCGGCCCGGAAACACAAGATGTAGCGGTGTTACCAGCTGAGGATGACGCTATATGTTGTGTCCCTCCCCTGCCCCGCGACCGGCCGCTCACCACCGGAAAACGCCGCTTTGCTTATTCTCTCACCGTGGCACACTTCCGGAAACTTCGTAAAGCGCGAAAAGTCGGATCCGGACGGAACGGCCGTCCTGTAATTTAACGGCGTGGCTGTATGGCTGCTTGTTATCTCTAAGGTGATTATTTTGTATGTGAATTTCACGAAGTGAAATTAATGGCGACATAACAGTATGTTTCAGGCGGGCGTGAGTCAGCTGCATCCTTACGCTATACTGATATGCATATCATCAGTATGTATTCCGGAGTGCATTATGAAGCAGCGCATCACTGTCACCATAGACAGCGACAGTTATCAGTTACTGAAATCCGCAGACGTCAATATCTCCGCCCTGGTGAACAGGGCCATGCAGAATGAGGCCCGTCGTCTGCGTTCCGAACGCTGGCAGGCTGAAAATCAGGAAGGGATGGCCGAGGTTGCCCGCTTTATTGAGATGAACGGTTCATTCGCCGACGAAAACAGGGACTGGTGAGATGCAGTTTAAGGTTTATGCCTATAAAAGAGAGAGCCGCTATCGTCTGTTCGTGGATGTGCAGAGTGACATCATCGATACCCCCGGGCGACGGATGGTGATCCCGCTGGCCAGCGCCCGGCTGCTGTCGGATAAGGTTTCCCGTGAACTCTATCCGGTGGTGCACATCGGGGATGAAAGCTACCGCCTGATGACCACGGACATGGCCAGCGTCACGGCCTCCGTCACCGGGGAGGAAGTGGCCGATCTCAGCCACCGGGAAAATGACATCAAAAATGCGATAAACCTGATGTTCTGGGGAATTTGACAGCCTCCCCGCCCTGAAAGACATCGAGGATGTCAAAACGAAGCATTGCCGCAGAGCTTAACCCTCAGCATGAACTGCCCTCCGGAGCGGATGCCCTGCAGGCTTTCGCGGGGTCAGCTTAAACGAACGGTTCACACAAACACCCTTAAGTCAGTAAAAGGAAACCAGATGAACAGAACTGATGGCGAACCAGAGACAGACGTGATGGCCACCGCTTTCAGCACCATGCGCAAGTACGGCATGAATATCATCACCGCCACGCAGCATATGGATATTAATGCTTACGTGAAATCCGATCCGCGGATGCCGAGAACGCGGCTGCGTCGTTACCTGGGACAGTACGGCCTGCGCGGTGAGGCCCTGAGCGCGGAGGTAAGACGTATCGTCGCTGGCCCTGAACGACCAGATAACACGCTGAAAGCCGGAATCTTCTATACGTGGCCCTATGGCTGGGAGCCTGCGGATTTCACGCCAGTGATGAGGCGCATTTTCAAGGGAAAGCGCACCCGCCATGTGATGTTGTTTGATGAACTGCCTCAGCTGTTTGGCAAGAATGACTATTGAACCGGATACTATTTTTGAGGCGAGGTATGGGTACACCAACATTTAGCTCATTTAACGATGTGGTCCGGGAGCTTGAGGATGTATATGGCCACCAGGAGCTGTGGCTTTATTCTGGCCTTAATGAGGACAGCCCCATCGAGACAGCCCGCAGGCGTCAGAAATGGCGATCTCCAAAAATTCTCAAACGAAACGGCAGAATGGTGGCAGAACAATCAGGCCAGCCTGATTTCTGGGTGCTCACGGGTGACTACCATCTGCCGCAGTCTGAACACAGCGCTCCGCCGTGGAAAGCCTGCCTCATCAATAAGGTCTTTAAAGTGTATTGTTCACTTCACTGTTAGGGAAAAAAACATGACCGACTGTGTTACCCGGACTGGTGACGACAAAACAATGTGGCTCGTGACATTGCCGGAGATCATTACAAATAACAGTACCCGCCAGGAGGAAAATCTGGTCGTTATTCTGAGCAGGGAGGAATCGTGGGGGCCAACTTCTGACCATTTTCCCGACGGATTGTACCGGGTCTCCTGCATAATGACACTGTACCTTGCCGATACCGAACTGACGAAGACTCAGACTTTCACTGCAATCTACTGGCCTCAACAGAAGGCCCTGCATCTGTTTACAGATGAGTTCAGACTGGAACGCCGCCTGCAGGGACTCGGCCTGGGTAGCTGGATCACGCAGCAGTTTGTTCTCTGGGCCAGAGGCCTTCCGCCAGCAACCCTGGTTTTGCCGATTGAAATTTCCCGGGTTGATGAAGAAAACGAAGAAAACAAGATCCGGAGGGACAGGCTGTGGCACGCAATGGGTTTCCGGTTCCCGGCGGGGGAAACCAGCTCAATGCCGCTGCGGGCAGACGAACTGCAGTTGCCACGGGGCAGGTGCTCAACGCTCCGGGTGGAGCCCCTGGTATCCGCGGTACGCCGGCTGGAAGACTGTTATCGCGGGCTGCAGGAAAAAATCGTGCAGCTCGAAGGCAAAAAACGGTCGCAAAAACAGTTAATTACTTCACTTAAGAATCGTCCATTTTATCATCTGTTGCACAGGAAAGAGGGCCAGCTCCCGGACGAGAAATGTGACGCCCTGCCGCTGCGGGCAGAAAAACTGTCTCTGCCGCAGAGCGGGGATTCAGACCTGGAGGTGGCGCAACGGGCAACCGGGGTCATCCGGCTGGCTACCCTGTGTGCTCAGTCGCAGAAAAGAATCCTGGAGCTGGAAAGGGAGCTTGCCTCGCAAAGTGAGGAGCTCGTTGACCTGCAGGCACATCCCTTTTTTAACCTGCGGGATAAATACCGCGGCCAGATCCTGTTCTGGGGATGGGGGATGGGTTTTCTGTGCTTTATCTACTGGATGTTGGTGTCATGAATGTTCCCGTTCCATAGCCACCCACTGAAGAGGAGTGAAACCTGTGCCCGAAAATATCGTGTCTACCGTCATTGACGGGGTAGTTTTGTTTGTGACTTCGTCTGTTTTCTGGCTGGCCGTCGCTGGCTGGTTAGTCATCCTGACTCCGGTAATATTACGAAGAAAATTCTCGGCAAAGAAAAAAATTAACAGAAATTATGAATAACCTGGTTCCAGTTGGATCTCCGGCATCTCCCGGAACATTGCTCCCGGTGGCCATCGATTACCCTGCCGCCCTCGCCCTGCGCCAGATGGCGCTCGTGCAGGATGAACTGCCGAAATACCTGCTGGCGCCGGAAGTCAGCGCCCTGCTCCATTACGTGCCGGATCTTCACCGCAAGATGCTGCTGGCGACGCTGTGGAACACCGGCGCGCGCATTAATGAAGCGCTCGCGCTGACCCGGGGGGATTTTTCGCTGGTGCCGCCGTATCCGTTCGTGCAGCTGGCCACGCTCAAGCAGCGCACCGAGAAAGCGGCCAGGACGGCAGGTCGTGCCCCCGCAGGCAGTCAGGTCCATCGTCTGGTTCCCCTTTCCGATCACCACTATGTCAGCCAGCTGCAGATGATGGTGGCCACCCTGAAAATTCCGCTGGAAAGACGAAACAAGCGCACCGGCAGAATGGAGAAGGCACGTATCTGGGAGATCACAGACCGTACCGTGCGCACCTGGCTTAGCGAAGCGGTGGAGGCCGCAGCGGCCGACGGGGTGACGTTCTCAGTACCGGTTACCCCCCATACGTTCCGTCACTCCTACGCGATGCATATGCTGTACGCCGGCATACCTCTGAAGGTTTTGCAGAGCCTGATGGGCCACAAATCGATCAGTTCCACGGAGGTCTATACGAAGGTGTTTGCGCTCGATGTCGCGGCACGGCACCGGGTGCAGTTTGCTATGCCGGAAGCTGAAGCTGTTGCGTTGATAAAAAAGTTAACCCCAAACCAATCTACATAGGTCAACTATGGGTAATACCCCAGGTTTCGACCTAAAGTAGTTCTTGTGTGGGAAACAGTCCAAGCTTAATGGGGGCTTATCCAGCCTCACTTTTTACAGCTTTCAATCACATTAATTATGTTCAGAAAGGCCCTCATTGCCCTAAAGAAAAAAAATGCAGCCATGAAAATAAGGAATAATTGAGATACAACTCCTGCTAAATCATGGTTGCTACCAGCCACTGATAGCAACGTAAATAGTAATGCAAGCGAAAAATGTAAGGCGATTGTAGTATTTGAATTCATGTATATCCCCTTATGTATAGGACTGAGGCCATCCGCAAATTTTCACTATCGCGAAGTTGTTGCCTCGATATAAAAGGTGTTACCACCCTGAACAAGATAACAAGACAACAAGATAACAAGATAACAAGATAACAAGATAACAAGATAACAAGATATTATCGTTGTTTCGCTTCTGCGATTAATCTGGATATCTCTGTTTTTGATAAACTTTTTAGTGCCTCTACCGCTGCCCTGACTACGTCAGAACGATTCACTCTGCTTTTACCTGAAATCATTTCACCCGCTATAAGATCATCAATGTCTTTTAAGTTTTCTTCAAAAAAGGAAATGCTCACTGGTTTTGCTTTACTTACAGCCAATGGTCTCTCTGAAGTCACTTTGGTATTATCAATACCAGCAGTACCACCGTTAATAAACGCTGCCTCATCACGAGATGGAGTATTTGCTCTATTTCTCACAGAATAACCTCTTTAACTAACGATTCGATTTCTTGTTGTGCTTTGTCATTTTGCGTTTCAAAAATTGTCATTGATTCTGCCCAGGCATCTCGATGCGCTTTTCGATCACAAACTCGGGAACTAGCCAGACGCATTTCAGGATAATCCTTGAGTACGTCAGCTGCCTGATTTGCTTCATTGACAAACATGTTCGTGGGCGTCATGTTTAAAACGAGATATCCCCGGACGTCCTCATTAAAATCTTTTGCTGCTGTAAAAACAGAGCATGTATGAGGCACTACATCCAGGTCCATCTGAGAAGGCCGCAACGGAGAAATGAATACGTCAGCGGCCATCAACCCACTACGCATTTCTGCACTGTCGCGGCCAGCACAGTCTGCGATGACAAAGTCATAAGATTTCTCGTGTTCCTTTAGCATGGCTTTGATGTTGCCTGTTGCGCCAGTAACCGGAATATGGGGAAGATCTTCAGGACGATTGTTGTACCAGGTCAATACAGATTTCTGGTCATCTGCGTCGACAATGATCACTCTATTGCCCAGTGACATCAGATACGCAGCTATAGATACCGCCAGTGTACTTTTACCAACCCCACCCTTTTGACTACCCAATACTATTATCATCATAGCCTCATATTAAATTGTTAAGTTAACAACTTAATATTGCCAAACAGGCGACAATATTGCAATTTCTTTATTAAGTTAATATCTTGTTAAGTTGTTAACTGTGTGATTTATAACTGAATTGTTTTTGTATCTTAACAAATTAGTAAGATGTTAGGATAACAAGATAACAATATAACAAGATAGCAAGATAACAAGATAACAAGATAACAAGATGGCAAAGTGGTGCCTTTATCCGAAATCCCCATAGAACCACATAATGCGGCTTTCAACTCCAGGCTACCTTTAGGGAGGGTAGTATCAACCAGTTATGACCGCGTGAAGCAAAAAGTGGGGCGTAGTGGGAAGCCTTTGAATCTTCGGTGTGTCGAAGTGGGGAGTCGGTGAGACAAATTTGGTAAAAGGTGGTGAGAAGCGGGATAGCTTCTCACTTCTATCCAAAAAGGTGTGTTGAAGTGGGAAGGTGCGTAAGGGCACTGTTGCAAATAGTCGGTGGTGATAAACTTATCATCCCCTTTTGCTGATGGAGCTGCACATGAACCCATTCAAAGGCCGGCATTTTCAGCGTGACATCATTCTGTGGGCCGTACGCTGGTACTGCAAATACGGCATCAGTTACCGTGAGCTGCAGGAGATGCTGGCTGAACGCGGAGTGAATGTCGATCACTCCACGATTTACCGCTGGGTTCAGCGTTATGCGCCTGAAATGGAAAAACGGCTGCGCTGGTACTGGCGTAACCCTTCCGATCTTTGCCCGTGGCACATGGATGAAACCTACGTGAAGGTCAATGGCCGCTGGGCGTATCTGTACCGGGCCGTCGACAGCCGGGGCCGCACTGTCGATTTTTATCTCTCCTCCCGTCGTAACAGCAAAGCTGCATACCGGTTTCTGGGTAAAATCCTCAACAACGTGAAGAAGTGGCAGATCCCGCGATTCATCAACACGGATAAAGCGCCCGCCTATGGTCGCGCGCTTGCTCTGCTCAAACGCGAAGGCCGGTGCCCGTCTGACGTTGAACACCGACAGATTAAGTACCGGAACAACGTGATTGAATGCGATCATGGCAAACTGAAACGGATAATCGGCGCCACGCTGGGATTTAAATCCATGAAGACGGCTTACGCCACCATCAAAGGTATTGAGGTGATGCGTGCACTACGCAAAGGCCAGGCCTCAGCATTTTATTATGGTGATCCCCTGGGCGAAATGCGCCTGGTAAGCAGAGTTTTTGAAATGTAAGGCCTTTGAATAAGACAAAAGGCTGCCTCATCGCTAACTTTGCAACAGTGCCTCGAAGGCGTCGATCAACAGGCCTTTATGCTCTGTCGCCGGATCGGTGATCGCGTAGATGTTGGAGGCATCTTCGCCGTCGTCCCCGCTCTCGAGGCGCAACGCCGCATCGACGCGAATGCTGCATGCATCGAGGGTTGACCCTAGTTCGAGATCGACGAGATTGCCGTCCTTGACGCGGTATTCGCGGTCATAGCCTTTGGCGATGAATGACTGGACTGCTTCTAGAACGTCGGTCACCTGGGAGGTCATGGAAGCACCTTCATCTTGAACTGGATTGGACACGCTCGCGCACAAAGCGCGCTGTGACTCGGCGGACGGAGAAGCTCGCGAAGTGCGTTACTCATAGCCACTTGGCCTTCTTGAAGCGCATGAATAGGAGAAGGCAGAACACCGCTATCACTCCGAGCACGACGAAGTAGCCATATGGCGTGTCCAGTTCCGGCATGTGCTTGAAGTTCATGCCATATATTCCGGCGATCGCCGTCGGGACCGCCAAGATCGCCGCCCAGGCCGCGAGCTGGCGAGTGACCACACCGATCCTTTGCGCTTCCAGAAGGCTGCTGGCCTCGAAGACCGTGGACAGGACAAGCAGGAGGCCGTCGACCATGGACTGCACGCGGTGGACATGGTCCGCGACGTCGTGGAAATATGGTGTCATTTCGGCGCTGATGCAGGGAAAGTGGCCGCGAACGAGCTTTCGCACCAGCTCGGCCATAGCCCCGAGCGTGCGCTGGAACCGCGTGAGTTCGGACCTTAGTTCGAAGATTCGCGCCACCTCTTCTGGCTCGAGGAAATCGTGCAGCGACCGTCGCTCCATCGCCAGGACGTCGTCCTCGATCATTTCGAAGATGGGCAGATACTGGTCGACCACTCGGTGCAAGATCGCGTGCAGCACATAGTCGACACCCTTGCCGAACTGCGTCGGCGATGCCTCGAGTTGCTCCCGAAGTTTGCCCAGCGCTCCGGCATTGCCGTGCCGCACGGTGATAAGGTGATTGTGACCGGTGAAGATCGCCATCTTGCCGTAGCTGATCCGGTCGCCGACCAGCTCGGCGGTCTGGGCGACGACGTACAACTCATCGTTGTAGACCTCGAGCTTGGGCGGGCACAGCGGGTGCATGGCGTTGTCGATCGCCAAAGGATGGAGGTTATACGTCGTCTGGATCGCGCTGAGTTCGTCTGCGGTGGGCTCGCTAAGCGCGATCCAGCAGAAGCCCGAGCGATTCTCGTTTAGTTCGACGTGCTCATCGAGCCTGATTTCACGGACTCGCTTACCTTCGTTGTAATAATATGCGGCGATAATGGTCATGCAGGCCTCGCAGGAATTCGCAGGCCACGCTGTACAGCCGGTCGCGCCAGCCCGCGTTCGAGCCATGCCTGCACGTTCGAATAGCTGCTTAGGCCGAGGATGTCGCCCGCTGCGTAGAATTCGACCAGCGCATTCACCCAGCCAAACGTCGCAATGTCCGCGATCGAGTAATCATCGACAATCCATTCGCGGCCCTCCAGCCGGTGATCCAGGACCCCGAGAAGACGCCTGGATTCATCAACAAAGCGCTGCCGAGGTCGCTTGTCCTCATAGTCCTTGCCGGCAAATCGCAGGAAAAAGCCTAGCTGTCCGAAGGTCGGCCCAACGCCCGACACCTGAAAGAACACCCAGGCCAGAGTCTCGTACCGCTGGGCGGGTGTTGTTGAGATGAGCTGCCCCGTCTTGTCGGCCAGATAGATGAGGATCGCACCGGTTTCCCATATGCCAATGGGCTGGCCGTCAGGGCCAGCCGGATCGATGATCGCGGGTATGCGGCCGTTGGGATTCAACGACACGAACGCTGGATCCTTCGACTCGTTGTTCGAGATGTCGACGAAGTGGGGCTCATACGGCAGGCCAGTCTCCTCCAGCATCATCGAGACCTTGACGCCGTTGGGCGTGGGGGCCGCGTATAGTTGCAAGCGATCCGGATAAGATGCTGGCCAGCGCTGCGTGATGGGAAAGGAGGAGAGGTCTGTCATATCTGGATCCTGGCACTGCGACGGCGGCTGAATGGAATGATCTGCTTCAAGGCCGGGTTCGACGACCGCGTCGATTGACGCGGTCGTCGGAGGTTGCGAACCGGATCGGCGCGGCACTAACGGCAGCGAAGCCTATTCCGCTGCAGCCCCGGCCGCAGGGCTCACATCGCCGGCCTCATGCCGCTTTGGAAGAACCCAGTCGGGACGGACGAAGTGGCAGGTGTAGCCGCCCGGCCGCTTCTCCAGATAATCCTGGTGATCGGGCTCGGCCTCCCAGAACTCGCCGACCGGCTGGACCTCGGTCACCACTTTGCCATCCCACAGCCCCGAGGCATCCACATCGGCGATCGTATCCTCGGCGACGCGCTTCTGCTCCTCGTCGACATAATAGATGCCCGACCGGTAGGAGAGCCCACGATCATTGCCCTGGCGGTTCAGCGTCGTCGGATCGTGGATCTGGAAGAAGAATTCCAGGATGTGCCGGTAGCTCGTCACTGTCGGGTCGAAGACAATCTCGATCCCCTCGGCATGCGTGCCGTGATTACGATACGTGGCGTTCGGAATATCGCCGCCCGTGTAACCCACACGGGTCGAGATGATGCCGGGCCGCTTGCGGATCAGATCCTGCATGCCCCAGAAACATCCTCCTGCGAGAACAGCGCGCTGATGCATGTTAAGCCTCCTCTACTTGATCGAGATATTCACCGTATCCCTCGGACTCCATCTCGTCGCGCGGGATGAAGCGAAGGGACGCAGAGTTGATGCAGTAGCGCAGACCGCCGCGGTCGGAAGGACCGTCCGGGAAAACGTGGCCCAGATGGCTGTCGGCGTGTACCGACCTGACCTCCGTCCGGACCATGCCGTGTGCACTGTCCCGCACCTCGTTCACGTTTGCCGGAACGATCGGCTTGGTGAAGCTGGGCCAGCCAGTACCCGAATCGAACTTGTCCGTTGAAGCGAACAGCGGCTCTCCCGACACTATGTCGACGTAGATGCCAGGTTCCTTGTTGTCGTTGTGCTCACCCGTGAAGGGCCTTTCGGTCCCCGAATCCTGGGTAATCCGGCGTTGCTCGGGGGTCAGGCGGTCAACTGCTGCCTGTGACTTCTCAAACTTCATGATAGTCTCCAATAATTAATCTAAATAGATGCGCGGAATAGTAGATCACTGAAAGGGAACTCAGCCCGGATTGTGCGATCTGATCAATCGCCAAACCAACCAAAACCACCAACCGGACTGAGCGATGCCGATCATAGCACCAATACCCCGTGGCGAACGACGCCTGATGCAGAAAGCTATTCATAAAACGCGCGATAAAAATCATGCCCGCAGACTCACGGCCATGCTGATGCTTCATCGGGGTGAACGGGTCAGCGATGTTGCCAGAACTCTCTGTTGTGCTCGTTCATCCGTTGGTCGCTGGATTAACTGGTTTACGCACTCAGGTATTGAAGGCCTGAAATCCTTACCCGCAGGGCGCTCCCGACGCTGGCCTTTTGAACATATCTGCACCCTGTTACGTGAGCTGATAAAGCATTCTCCCGGCGATTTTGGTTATCAACGTTCACGCTGGAGCACCGAATTACTGGCATTAAAAATCAATGAGATAACCGGTTGCCAGTTACATGCAGGAACCGTTCGCCGCTGGTTGCCATCTGCGGGGCTTGTATGGCGCAGGGCCGCGCCAACTCTGCGTATCCGTGACCCACATAAAGATGAAAAGATGGCGGTAATCCACAAAGCGCTGGATGAATGCAGCGCAGAGCATCCGGTATTTTATGAAGATGAAGTGGATATCCACCTTAATCCTAAAATCGGTGCGGACTGGCAGTTGCGCGGACAGCAGAAACGGGTAGTGACGCCGGGGCAGAACGAAAAATACTATCTGGCCGGCGCACTGCACAGTGGCACGGGTAAAGTCAGCTACGTGGGCGGCAACAGCAAAAGTTCAGCGCTGTTTATCGCTCTGCTGAAGCACCTGAAAGCCACTTACCGGCGGGCGAAAACAATCACGCTGATCGTTGATAACTACATTATCCATAAAAGCCGCGAAACACAGCGCTGGTTGAAAGCAAATCCCAAGTTCAGGGTAATTTACCAGCCGGTTTACTCGCCGTGGGTGAATCATGTGGAACGGCTATGGCAGGCACTTCATGACACGATAACCCGTAATCATCAGTGCCGCTCAATGTGGCAGTTACTGAAAAAGGTCCGCCATTTTATGGAAACCGCCAGCCCATTCCCCGGAGGAAAACATGGTCAGGCAAAAGTGTAGCGGTATTAGGCGCAGCTATTTAGAGAGCTCGACACACTGTCATTTATCTTTGCAGTCATTGCGCCGACTATCGCAGTGCGCCCCAGATTTATCCAATACGCTGCGCGTATAGTTTCCATAGCGCCGAAGCTCTTCACGTCGTGATTCAGTTCCACTCATACCGGGCTGCCAGCTGCGCGATGTTCCGTATCTCGACCGTTGCCGTGGAGCCGGATACTGTCGCGATCACGACTTCGCGCTCCAAGACAAATCCGTCGATCGGCCGAGTGACGAGGCCTTGCACGGTCGGCGATCGTTCCGGAAGAATGCATATGGCGTGGCCGTCAGCGACGACCCGTTGCACCCAGTCCTCGCGATCTGATCGAAAGCGAGGTCGCATGAGCAAGTCCCGTCGCGCGAAGTGATCGAGGATCCGATCGCGAAACTCGCATTTCAGGCGATCGACGAAAGGAAACTCGAGCAGGTCTTCGCCGCGCACGATCTCGTTGGCAGCCAAGGGATGGTTTGCAGAACAGCCGAGCACGAAGCGCTCCCGAAATAGAGGATGCACATCCAGCTTGCGTTCCGGTCTTGTTTCACGCGGCATGATGCACGCGTGGTATTTTCCTGAAAGCACCTCCGATGTGTCCTCGTTCGACTGGAGCGAGTGCAGCTTGATTTCGATGGATGGCATCTCCGCCAATGCGCTCTCGAAGAATGCCGTAAATTCCTTTGGTCCGACGGTGGGCGCGACGGCGACATCCAGCACGCGGTGCCCCCCCATCGCCCAGTGCTCCGAGTGATTGCGAACGCTCTTCATCGCGACCACCATGCGCCGGAATTCTGCCTCGACGTCATGGCCAAGGCCAGTCAGGCGGCTGTTCTTCCCGTCGCGATAGATCAGCGGCCCGCCAAGCTCATCTTCCAAGCGGCGGATCGCGCGGGTCAGACTTGGCTGTGACACACCGCTCAAGCGAGCGGCCGCTGTGAAATTCAGCGTCTCGGCCAAGTTGATGAAATAGCTGACTTGATTGAGTTCCATAGTCCTTTGGCCCACGCGCCTGACTGATACCTCTTCCGTGAGACCGCCTTTGGAAAGCAGGTCGCAGAAGTATGCTTGGCGCATATAATCATGGTATAGGGGCTTGTCTATATGCGCCAGACATATAAATGATAGCCTGAGATGACGATTACCGGTTGGCGGTGCGCTCCGCTCAGCTCCGTCGAAGGTTCTGAGAGCGCAACCGCCAAGCCGCGTGCTGGAGGTTTGATGGACATGGCAGGAAGATCATTTACGTTTGTCAGTGGGGCTGGCTCTCCGCTGTCCGGGCACCTCGAACCGCCGGAAGGGACGCCGCGGGGCTGGGCGATCTTCGCCCACTGCTTCACGTGCGGGAAAGACAGTCGCGCCGCTGTTCACATCTCGCGCGCGCTGTCGCGTGCGGGCATCGGGGTCTTGAGGTTCGATTTCGCCGGGACCGGGATCGGCGGTGGGACGGGAGAACCTGTGAACTTCGCGTCGGACGTCGAGGACCTTCGGGCCGCCGCAAATGCGATGGCGGCGGCGGGCATGTCACCGTCCCTCCTCGTCGGGCACAGCCTGGGTGGCACCGCTGCGATCGTAGCCGCCGCCGACATGCCTGATATTGCGGCGGTAGCGACGATTGGTGCGCCGGCCGACCTTCAGCATATCTTGCGCCTCTTCGGACCGAATGATCTGGACACCATCGCGAGCGAGGGCGAGGCCTCGGTGGAGATTGCCGGTAGGCCCTTCCTCATTCGCCGAGGGTTCCTTGAGGCGGTTGAGGGGATCGACGTCGAGAAGGCCATTGCCTCCCTGCGACGGCCGGTGCTGGTCATGCACTCTCCGCTGGATCAGGTGGTCGGCATCGACCACGCGTCGCGCATCTTCGTCGCGTCCAGGCACCCTAAAAGCTTCATCTCGCTCGACAACGCGGATCACCTTCTCACCGACGTCGCGGACGCGAACTACGCCGCGGCCATGGTGGCGGTTTGGGCGAGCCGCTTTCTCCCACCACTCAGCGCGGATCTTCCGCAGGTCGAGGTTGCGGAGGGCGTCGTCTCCACCGAAACTCTTGCAGGGACGTTCCAGCTCAAGGTCCGCAGCGGCGAGCACACTCTGTTCGCCGACGAGCCAGCATCGGTCGGTGGCCTCGGGACCGGACTATCTCCCTACGAACTCGTATCTGCCGGCCTCGCAGCCTGCACGGTGATGACGATGCGTCTCTATGCGAACCGCAAGGGCTTTCCGCTCGAACGGGCGAGCACGACCGTGCAGCACGAGAAGGTGCCGGACATGATGCCACCCGACCGGTTCACCCGCACCATTGTCCTCGATGGGCCGCTGAGTGATGATCAGCGCGCTCGGATCCTCGCGATCGCTGATCGGTGTCCCGTCGATCTGAGTCTCATCCGGGGTTCGGACGTGCAGACCGAGCTCTTGAGCGCCAGTCAGGCTGCGGATCCCGCGAGGCTGGCTTGACCGTGGCGCACACGGAGGAGGGCGAACGGACTGTGAGCCAATCGCCTACCGGCAATAGGGCGGCCGCGACAGAGCGAGCAATTCTCGCAGGCGGCTGCTTCTGGGGCATGGAGGATTTGCTGCGCCGAGCCAGGGGAGTCATTTCGACGCGTGTCGGTTACACAGGCGGAGAAATGCCTGATCCGACCTACGCGAGACATTACGGCCATGCGGAAGCAGTGGAAGTGACCTTCGACCCTTCCGTTCTCGCCTATCGCTCGCTCTTGGAACTCTTCTTCCAGATACATGACCCCACGACCTACGAGCAACAAGGCAGCGATGTCGGTCCGAGCTATCGATCGGCGATTTTCTACACCACCGAAGTGCAGAAGGAAGTCGCCCTCACAACCATCGCGGAAATCGAGGCATCAGGAAGCTGGCCAGGCCCGGTCGTGTCGGAGATCAACCCAGAAGAACCCTTTTGGGAGGCGGAGCCAGAGCACCAAGAATACCTGGTGCGCTATCCTGGGGGCTATAGCTGCCACTTCGTGCGCCCGACCTGGCGGTTGGACCGCTCAGACGAACGCCCAGCTGTAATACTTGACAGAAAGAGTTGATGATGACCGAAACCGTGACTAATCAGGCCGCCTGGCAGAAAGCGCCGGGGCAGCCACTGAGGATCGGTGTCACCGCTCTGCCGCATCTGGCGGCGAACGAGATATTGATCCGCAACGCGGCCATCGCGATCAACCCACTCGACTGGATTCTGCAGGACGTCGCGCTTTTGCCATGGCTCGACTATCCCGCGATTCTCGGCAGCGACGTCTCCGGTGAGGTCGCGGCGGTCGGTGGCGCGGTCGAGCGGTTCAAGGTCGGCGATCGAGTCATCGGACAGGCGGTCGGGACAACCGTAAATCAACCTGCGCAGGGTGCGTTCCAGCACCACACGATCGTGCTGGACCACATGGCGGCGCCGATCCCCAACAACATTGCCTTCGCTGATGCGGCAGTCCTCCCGCTTGGCCTTGGCACCGCCGCAAGCGGGCTCTACGGACGGACACAGTTGGCTCTCGCGCCACCGTTACACTCGCCGACCGCGCGTCCAGAGGTCGTTCTGGTCTGGGGTGGATCGTCGAGCGTTGGCTGCAACGCCATCCAGCTCGCGGTGGCGTCGGGCTACAGGTGCGTCGCCACCGCTTCGGCGCGCAACGTCGGCCTGTTGAAGGAGCTGGGTGCAAGCGAGGTTCTTGACCACTCGAGTCCAGCCATCGTGGAAGACGTGATTGAGGCAATGCGCGGGCGCAGTCTCGCTGGAACGCTTCACGCGACCGGTCACATGAAAGACTGTTTTGCCGTAGTTGCGAGATGCGAGGGCTCGCGCCGGGTGGCAGCGACGCTGGCCCCGCCCGACGAGCGTTCATTTGGAGTCGAGGCGACGCACATCTCCGGGACGAGCCTCAAGGATGACGAGGTTGGTCCAATGATCTACCGCGAATTCCTGCCGCAGGCTCTCGCGGCGCGCACGTTCGTCCCCGCCCCTCCGGCGAAGATCGTGGGCCAGGGCCTTGAAATGCTCCAGGCTGCCTTGGAAGCCCTGAAGGCGGGTGTATCCGCAGCGAAAATCGTCGTTACCCTGCCTTGAGTGACCAGCCAGGCGGTTTTTCGCGTTCGCAGTCTGAGGTGGCCCGCACTTTGCCGATTGGGAAGCTCTACCGGGAAAACGCGTTTGGGACGCGCGCTGCGCTCCTGCCGGAGCATGCGTTCCCGAAACCTGTTCCCGACTGCTTTTCCCCGAAACTACCTATCGGACATAGAGAAATGGGAATGCAGCGAGTGGTTTGAACGGCCGCTTCCGAAACCGCGTTCCGATCAATTGAGCGGCTAAAAGTGGGGCGATCACCGACATATTAGAATGAGACCGCCATGCCCGATCGGCCGGCTTGACGCGTAGCCAAAAGAATGCGGCTGATGGTAGGCTCGCTGACATTATGAAGCCCCGCCATCTGAGCAGCGTTGAGCTGCCGCAATTGCGAGTCTCCTACGCATCGTCGTTCTTCTCGCGGTCCACACCTCGCTCATGCAATTCGGCATCGACGGGGCAGTTCGTGCAGCCCTCGTAGCAGCACAAGCGGCAGATGCGGTATGACTGCTCGAGGTTTTCCAAGCGATTTCGGAGAACGCGTTCAGCGATGTCCGATAAGGTTTTCAGTTCGTCTGGATTAAGGATCGATAGCCCTTCGGCAATCACTTGATCGCGCGAGGCCAGGACCTCGTCGCTCGCGACCTTGCCAGTTGGAGTAAGATAGAGGGATCGCGCGCGCCCGTCTGTCGAATGCTCCCTACGCTCGATCAATCCCTCGCTTACCAATCTATCCACCAGGCGAACAGTTCCAGCATGTGAAAGGCCCACCCCGATCGCAAGCATACGGATCGAGAGCCCGGGCTTGTGCGCGAGCAACGCCAGCGCTGAGGCGGCGGGTCCAGCTTCCGGCGCCCGCGATGAACTAGCGCGAACGATGTCGTCGCTGATCATGAGTGCGAACGCCCCGAAAATGTTTCGATCTCGAGGTCCATCCATTGCCACATCTATATGTGCGCGGAGCATAGACAGCAAGCCATACCGTGGTCCTCTTCCTCCGCGCGGCTTGTGGAAAATGTCCTGTTTTAGAAGGGTTTCGGAGGATTTCGACTGATCGAGCGCGCCGAAAAAAACGGGTCCGGCTCGTTAAGGCCGCGGAACCGTTGATACCTGGCGGCTATAGGGCAAGCCTTTTCGCTCGGAATCGCCGTAGGTCGCGCCCGAGAATCACTCCGCGTCAGCGCTGTCATCCAGGCCGCGCAGGTGCAGATCAGCGAGACCTAGCTTGCCCCCGGCGTCGCACTTCCATCGTGTCACCGCGCGCGATCACGATTGTATCAATCCCATTGAGGAACAGTCCGTGCTCCACGACGTCGGGGATTGCGGCGAAACGGGCGAAGACCGCGTCGCCATGCAGCTGAGCGCCTCCGGGCTCGATATCGCGACGGAGCATCCATGCCCCGCGGAGGTTCTGCAGGATTTGCACGCCCGCCGTCACGAGAGGACCACAGTCACGAGAGCACAAGCGCCCCTCTGTGGCGGACCGAAGCACGCAGCAGCACGAGGGACGCCGCTAGCAGAACTGCGTCCTTCAGTAGAAACTGCCCTGGTGCAGCCGAAATCGCAGGAAAGCCGCCGGCAGTCTGCTCCGCGACACCTGGAGTGGTGATGAAAAAGGTCAGCGTGATCAGATAGGTCGCTGCTGACATTAGTGCGCCTAGCGCAGAGAAGAGTGGACGAAATGCACCAAGGATCAGAACGAGACCGGTCGATAACTCGATAACGCCGATGAAATAGCTTTGCCCCTGCGTCCCGAACATGCCGAGCCAATTCATGATCGGGCTGTGTTCGATAAACGGGGCGATACCATAGGCCTCGTACGCTGTGAACTTCATCGCGCCGAACCACAGAAATACGATCACGAGAGCCCATCTAAGCAGGCCAAGATCCCTCCGACCGTGCTCGGGGACAAGAAATTCATAACGGTCGAAAATGCTCATCTAAAATTCCTCAACAGTGGTCCCGTGGGAACGTCACGAACGTCGTCTACGTGCTTCGGGCAGGCGTTGCAGTATATGCGCGACGCATATACCATATACTAATAAGCGAGATATGTCGAGCGGCTGGCTCGCGCTTCGCTGCCTCACGAAGCCATCCTCATCGGCGATGCCTTTACCCAGCAAACGCGCGACCTTTGCGGGATTTTGACTTGATGGGGCTGGCGCTCCGGGTGGGCCTATAGCCCGTTGGCAAACGTCCAGCCTGTACGGATGGACGCGGCCCTGGACGAGATAACCATGCCCACCGAAATCGTAGCAGCGATCGGCGAAGGCGCGCTCGCTTATCGAGAGAGCGGCATTCTCTCACTGGCAGATGGCAGAGTATTCTCCGCGTGCCGGCAGTATCGCTATCGCTTGAGCGAGGACAGTGTTGTCGTCGAGTTCGCAGACGGACCTCATATCGGGACGCAGTTCCTCAGCTTGAGTTTCTCGCGGACGGATACCGGGTTGGAAGCGAGTGGCGTCTATGCCTGCGGAGACGACACCTACCATGCAACCTACAGGATTCTGGGGCCGGCGGCCTTTGAAGTGGTCATCATGGTCCAAGGGCCTGCAAAGGCATACGAGCTAGTCAGCCGATATTCCCGGTCGGGATAAATGCTCATGTCAGGAGGGCAAGTCCTCTGTTGCCCTTATCATGGCCGTGAAAGGCAGCGCCGGAATAACTTACCACGCGCTGCAAATCCGAAGACGATTGTCGTCGTCATCAGAAGGTAGGCGACTATCCCACCAGGTGAAAGAGTCGGAACCGCTGCGAGGATCAACCCATCATTCCCGCCGGGTATGAGCGCGATGCCGATACCCATCAATGTGCCGCCGACGACAGATCGCAGAATGCCATTGGCTGTCGGCAGTTGGAGACGCAGATTGCCTTGGCGAAAGGAGGCGGTTAGGGCGCCTGCGATCGAAGAGATCACCGCAGTGAGCGCGACCTCGCCGGCCGGGGACATTCTGAGAGGAAGGGCGCGTTGAATCACGTCTGCGAAGGTCCAGGCCGGCGAGAGTGCATATAGAAGTCCGCCAGTGATACCGAGTCCAATCATCGAAGCGCCGAACGACCAACCCGGCTTTGTTCGCAGAACGCTCTTCGTGGAAACGAAAACGAGTGCCAGCACGAGCACAACTAGGAAGGCTAGGAGAGTAACGAGGCCTGTTGCGCTCGGTTTGGAGATTAAGCTTGGCCATGTTGAATCGTAGCCGAACCTGCCATGGTCGGCAGCCAAGATACCAATCGTTAATCCCAAGGGTAGAGCTAGAAGTCGCATCTCCCCATCCCCAAGCCGCGCCAGCGATCCGAGCAGGCATGTGTCATTAATGAGTGCGCCGAGGCCGAAGGCGATGGCGCCGATGAGCAGGAGGAAATTGATGCTGGTCGAGGGTGCGAGTGTTGCGCCCAGTGTTCCCGTCCAGACTATCGGGACCGCAACCAGGCCTGCCGCTGCCGACGCTGCGAGAAATCCGACGAACATTTTCGGCGGCTGTCTTCTGTGTAACTCATGAGCGGCCACCACTAAACAGGTTCCGCCTTGGTTCGCCGCATATCCGAACCCGAAGGCAAGTACGCATAGAAGAAGTTCGAGCGCAAACGATCCCATTATTTCAAGCCTGCCTGATCATATCGTCAGCCTTCTGATGCGACGTTCCAGCGTGGCGAGCGCCCCGGCTTAGCTTTACCACGGGAAGGCGCGATCCTGCTGTAGCCGCACAGATGGCAAAGGCTGACCGAGCCATCTTTGTCGAAGCCGTTTGCCACAAGGAGCCGCTCCGACAGCATGCCTAGAATGTCGAGGTCATTGGGCGACAGGGGCGAAATACATTCGGAGATCACCTGCTCCCGTGCCTTGAGCAAGGCGTCCGTTATCTTCTTCCCCGAATTGGTGAGGTGAATGAAGCGCGCCCGCCTGTCGGTGATTTGTCTTCGTCGTTCCACCAACTGTTCGCGCTCGAGCCTATCGATCAATCGCACCGTCCCGGCATGAGAAAGCCCGATCGAGGTAGCCAAAACGCTGATCGGCAGTCCGGGCTCCATGCTGAGTAACACCATCACGGCGGTCCCCGGGCCGCTTGGTGAAAACGAGGCCGAGACACTGGCGATGCTGTCTGCAACGGCCAACGCGAGTGCACCTAAATGGTACTTGGCGACCTCAGGCTCCATACCGCAAGAATATATGCTTCGCGCATAGACTTCAAGCGTGTGAAAATGTATGACCGCCGCATGCATCTATGACAGATTCGGACATGGTCATGCTCATTGAGGGGCTCAGCTCGGATTCCACATCTGAGATCAACGGACGTGCTCGGGCACTGTTGCAAATAGTCGGTGGTGATAAACTTATCATCCCCTTTTGCTGATGGAGCTGCACATGAACCCATTCAAAGGCCGGCATTTTCAGCGTGACATCATTCTGTGGGCCGTACGCTGGTACTGCAAATACGGCATCAGTTACCGTGAGCTGCAGGAGATGCTGGCTGAACGCGGAGTGAATGTCGATCACTCCACGATTTACCGCTGGGTTCAGCGTTATGCGCCTGAAATGGAAAAACGGCTGCGCTGGTACTGGCGTAACCCTTCCGATCTTTGCCCGTGGCACATGGATGAAACCTACGTGAAGGTCAATGGCCGCTGGGCGTATCTGTACCGGGCCGTCGACAGCCGGGGCCGCACTGTCGATTTTTATCTCTCCTCCCGTCGTAACAGCAAAGCTGCATACCGGTTTCTGGGTAAAATCCTCAACAACGTGAAGAAGTGGCAGATCCCGCGATTCATCAACACGGATAAAGCGCCCGCCTATGGTCGCGCGCTTGCTCTGCTCAAACGCGAAGGCCGGTGCCCGTCTGACGTTGAACACCGACAGATTAAGTACCGGAACAACGTGATTGAATGCGATCATGGCAAACTGAAACGGATAATCGGCGCCACGCTGGGATTTAAATCCATGAAGACGGCTTACGCCACCATCAAAGGTATTGAGGTGATGCGTGCACTACGCAAAGGCCAGGCCTCAGCATTTTATTATGGTGATCCCCTGGGCGAAATGCGCCTGGTAAGCAGAGTTTTTGAAATGTAAGGCCTTTGAATAAGACAAAAGGCTGCCTCATCGCTAACTTTGCAACAGTGCCTTCTTAAGTGCTCTAATTTGAATATCTAGGGACTGCTGACTGGTTGAGACCCGTGCGTAACCAAAAAGTCGCATAAAAATGTACCTTAAATCGAATATCAGACACCTTGTGTCTATTATGGCAAAAATACGATTTAATAGACAGTCCATGCCTGCCGTTTTATGCTGTCTTATAAATTATAATATTTGAGACGGTTAAAAAAAGGACAGAACTCCCGTTTACGAAAGGATGCGCAATGAGTGATGACTTTCTTACCAGCGAACAGACAGAAAACTACGGTCGCTATGTGGCAGACCCAAATGAGGTTCAGCTGGCTCGGTATTTTCATCTGGATGAGCGTGACCTTGCTTTTATTAATCAGCGACGGGGAAAACATAACCGGCTGGGGATTGCACTTCAGCTGACTACGGCGCGCTTTCTGGGAACGTTTCTTCCTGATCCCCTTCAAATTCCCTCATTCATCCGTTTTTACATTGCGGCACAGTTGAACATCAGCCGACCAGAGATCCTTTCCCGGTATGCTGAAAGAGAAAATACCCGCTGGGAGCATCAGGGGCTTATCAAGCTCTATTATGATTATCATGATTTTGGTGATTTCCCCTGGACATTCAGACTGAAGCGTTTGCTCTATACTCGCGCCTGGCTCAGCAATGAGCGTCCAGGTCTGCTGTTTGATTTTGCTACCGCATGGTTGCTGCAAAATAAGATCCTGCTACCCGCAGCCTCGACTCTGACAAGGCTGATTGGCGAAGTACGCGAACGGGCAAGTCGACGATTATGGCGAAGGCTGGCTTTGTTGCCTGACAGCTGGCAGAAAACACAACTGGACGGTTTACTTGAAATACCTGAAGGGCAGCGTATATCGGTGCTGGAGGAGATGCGAAAAGGTCCTGTCACTATCAGTGGGCCGTCATTTACAGACGCCCTGGAGCGATATACCCGACTGCGTAGCATGGAGTTTTCCCGGTTGAATTTCTCCGGTCTGCCTGCCATCCAGCTGCGGAATTTGGCCCGTTATGCCGGAATGGCTTCGGTGAAATACATTTCAAGAATGCCTGACGAACGGCGACTGGCCGTGCTTACTGCGTTTGTGAAAGCACAGGAAATTTCGGCGCTTGACGAGGCCGTGGATGTGCTGGATATGCTTATTCTGGATATCACGCGTTCTGCAAAAAATATCGGGCAGAAAAAGCGGCTCAGGACCCTGAAAGATCTTGATCGTGCCGCGCTATTACTGGCACGGGCATGCACGTTATTACTTGATGAGAACACCGATGAAGCAGCTCTGCGGCAGGCTATTTTTCGCCGCATACCAAAGGACAAACTGGCTGAATCCGTCGGCAAGGTAAATGAGCTGGCGCGCCCGCAAGATACTCAGTTTCAGGATGAAATGGTGGAACAATATGGACGGGTGAAGCGTTTCCTGTCCGCGATGTTGCGTGACTTACACTTTCAGGCCGCCCCGGCCGGGGAGCTCACGTTGTCAGCAATCCATTATCTGGCCGAACTGAGTGGCTCAAAAAAGCGAATTCTCGACGATGCACCAGAGCAAATCATTTCCGGCCCATGGAAACGTCTGGTCTACGACAGAGATGGTAGGATTCTACGAGCGGGTTACTCGCTGTGTCTTCTCGAGCGCCTTCAAGATTCTTTGCGCCGTCGTGATCTCTGGCTGGAGAACAGTGATCGGTGGGGGGACCCGCGTCAAAAATTGCTTCAGGGAGCTGAATGGCAGGCACAACGCATCCCGGTATGTCGGGCGCTGGGTCATCCATCAGACGGAACTAAAGCAGCAGAACAACTGGCTACGCGGCTTGATGACACATGGAAATCAGTGGCTTCACGTTTTGCCTGCAACGCAGCGGTCAGCATAAGCAATGAAGGTAAGCATCCCTCACTGACGATTAGCAGTCTGGATAAACTGGATGAGCCACCGGCACTGATACAATTGAATCGTCGGGTAAGAGAATTGATCCCTCCGGTTGATCTGACGGAGCTGTTGCTTGAAATAGATGCCCGAACCGGTTTTACCCGCGAATTCAGCCACGTCAGTGAATCAGGTGCTCGGGCGCAGGATCTCCAGGTCAGTCTGTGCGCAACACTGCTGGCAGAAGCCTGCAATATAGGGCATGAACCCCTGATAAAGCATAATATTCCCGCGCTTACTCGCCATCGTCTGAGCTGGGTTAAACAAAATTATCTCAGGGCAGAAACGCTGGTCACCGCTAATGCACGGCTGGTTGATTTTCAGTCCACGCTGCCGCTCGCGGGGTACTGGGGAGGTGGTGAGGTTGCCTCCGCAGATGGTATGCGTTTTGTCACACCGGTTAAAACGGTTAATTCCGGACCAAATCGTAAATACTTTGGTTCAGGACGCGGTATCACCTGGTACAACTTCGTCTCCGATCAATACTCCGGTTTCCATGGCATTGTAGTTCCCGGGACGCTTCGTGATTCCATCTTTGTACTGGAAGGGCTTCTGGAGCAGCAGACCGGGCTGAATCCGGTAGAAATTATGACGGACACGGCAGGATCCAGCGATATCATTTTTGGCCTGTTCTGGTTACTGGGCTACCAGTTTTCCCCTCGTCTGGCCGATGCAGGCGGGGCGATATTCTGGCGGGCAGATAAAACGGCACATTATGGTGCCCTGAATGAGCTGGCCCGGGGATGTGTTGAACTGTCAAAAATAGAATCCCAATGGGATGAAATGATGCGAATGGCGGGCTCACTGAAGCTTGGGACCATCCATGCATCAGAGCTTATTCGTTCACTGTTGAGAAGTAGCCGACCATCTGGTCTGGCTCAGGCGATTATGGAAGTGGGCCGGGTCAACAAGACGTTGTATCTTCTCAACTATATCGATGATGAGGATTACCGGCGTCGGATCCTCACTCAGCTCAACCGGGGAGAAGGACGCCATGCAGTGGCTCGAGCCATTTGCTACGGACAACGTGGTGAGATTAGAAAACGCTACCGTGAAGGGCAGGAAGATCAACTCGGTGCTCTGGGTCTGGTGACCAATGCGGTTGTGCTGTGGAATACACTTTACATGCAGGAGGCGTTGTCACATCTTCGCAAATCGGGGGAAACACCTGAAGAGGAGCATCTGGCAAGATTATCGCCGCTGATACATGGCCATATAAATATGCTGGGACATTATACGTTTTCGTTACCGGAAGATATTCTGAAGTGCGAGTTAAGACCATTAAATTTGAATACAAACAATGAATTAACCTCTTAGCGTGGTTTTTTACATCATTGGACCTCGAACCCCAGCACAAGCTCAAGGATGTGCGCGAGAAGATGGCCGACTTGGCACGCATGGAGGCCGTGCTGTCTGAACTGGTGTGCGCCTGCCATGCGCGGAAAGGGAACGTTTCCTGCCCGCTGATTGCGTCACTGCAAGACGGAACGAAGCTCGCTGCATCGGCGCGGGGGAGTCACGGGGTGACTACGCCTTAGCGTGCTTTATTTTCCGAATTCTGAGACGACCCCATGAAGGCGCCAGCTTGAGCTGAATGTGGCTCTTCTGGTTAGTGGCGCCGTAGCCCGGCGCAGCCGGTTGATCTATAGAGGATCGCTATCAACCCCCCCTTCCCTGCAAAGCCATAACCCGCTAATCGCGACGCAGAAGCATCTGTGCGCCATCGGAGTGGTCACGACAAGGCGTAGCCGCAGTCGGGGCGTATCTCCGCGTTAGCGGGCCGTCAGGGCCGCTTACGGGCGTGTACTAAAAACTCACAGCGACACTACTCACAGCCACTCAGAATTCTAGTTACAACATCCATCATTAAAAGCGACGTTGTTCCGGGCCTTCGGCCCGGGGCGGCCTCGCTTTTCAGTGGTGGGGAGGGGCTGTGAGGGTTCAGGCAGGCACTGTTCCTGCTTTTGAGTGAGTATTTTGAATGTTGTAACTATATGTGCCGTGCCGGGGCCCGTCGCGTAGCGATGGGAGCTACTTGGGGTCAGTTTGGATATAGAGAATTATTGTACGGTAAGCCTGTTTTTTGAACAGGCTTACCTGTAGCAATAGGGTGTACTCCCGCGCTATACAGCGTTTTCAGGGGATTTTGTCTTAATCGGATAACCTAAATGCGATACAGCAAGAGCGACAACCTAAAAGCGATAGCCACTGACGATAAATCAATCACTTACGTATCCGAATTGGTTAAATAATGTGCTTAACGTACAAAAATTTCCGATCTCCAAACTGACCCCTACTTTAGGCAGTTGCCGAACCGGCGCGGACGTGAGTCCGCTGCAAGGGCGGGCATTTTCAGGAGCCTGTCCACAGGTCAGGCGACGAACAGGTTATATATTTATATGAATGAAATAAAAGATATTTAAAAGAAGTATAGAGCAGGTTTTTAAAGGAAACCACGCACTTTGAAATCAGGTCGGCTGGCGCTCTGTAAGCATAACGGTTGTAACCTTATGGAAAGGTCCCTTGCAGTTATTTGTGGGTAACTGAATCTGGCGACGAGATGTGCCACTCTGATGCAATTTCTGGCCATTCTGATGGCGGAATGGGGTGAATGTCAGGAAGGACGGCCGTCATTTCGTGCAGAAAACCGTCAACGATGGACTGCAGACGTGCGAAACCCTCCGGCGCCAGCCGGATTTTTCACACAGGAAGGGTTATATGGGGACGGTGGCCAGCCGCGTGTAGTTGTTACCACGCGACATCAGCATGCGCTCTTTCACGCGCCGCTCCAGCTCACGCTGGAGAGCATCCCTGTCGCCGACGAAACGCCCTTTGGCGTAGTCACGCGTCAGCTGCTGTTTCACCAGCGTCACAATGTCCTTACGGGCTCTGTCCGCGTCACGTCGGGCGCGGGCGCGCTTCAGGCCATGCTGTTTACGTTCGGACTGGTAGCTGCGGAACCGTTCGCGCACAAACCGCCAGGCCTTCGCTATCAGCTCGTCCATCTCCAGCGGCTTCAGGTTCTGCTTCTTACGCTGCTGATTCTCCCATTCCACACGGCTGCGCCTCGCGGCCACAACGGCCACGTCAGAGACGTCGAGCGCGGAGAACAGTGCCGGCGTGAAGGTGATATCGGTCGGGATATTGCAGCCAATCTGCGGGTCATACTCGGTCTGATAGGTAATCAGCCCCAGCTCCGCCATAAACGTCAGCGCCCGCGTGGCGCGGGTGATGGACAGATTACCGCTTTTCGACTCGGTGGCGAGACCGCACTCGATGGCCAGATTGGTGATGGAGCGCTGAACGCGGTTGGCCAGCGGGTCATAGTGGAAACACAGCCCCTGGAGCAGGGCATCGATGGCCCGGCGGCGCAACAGTGGCGGCATCCGGTGACGTTTACCCAGCGAGCGTAAGAACGCCACATGGATGGAAAAGTCAAAACGGGACGTGAAGCCTTCGGCTTTCGCCATCAGCTTACGACAGAACGGCAGTGTCTTTTTGCCTTCACGCGGCGTGAATGCCGGGTTCGGGTTTTTGACCTGACGGTAATGGGAGAACAGGGTCTGGGCGTCAGTCACACCTTCCCGCACTTATGTTGCACGGAAGGAGTAAATGGCACAGAAACGGGTATTGCAGTTTTCTGAGCATAAAACTATACTCCCTGCATAGAGCAACAGCTTCTATACAGTTTAAGTAGGCCCCGTTAATCTTCTCTTAGTCGCCAAACCTGGTGAAGATTATCGGGGTTTTTGCTTTTCTGGTCCCGGGTAGACACCTCATCAGAACCAGTTCCCTGCCACCTTATGGCGTGGCCAACCAAGAATTCACTAAAACGATCAGTAATCTAGCATCCAATGAGAAAACGTTCAAGAATGTGAAGTCTTTACATCGAGAACGCCGCGTTCAGAAAGTTCACGTTCGAGTAAGGTCTCAATAAACTGAGCTTGAGTGAGCCCTTCCTCTTCACAGATCGTAATCATCCAATCTTTAAGAGGATTTTTAACAAAAACCTTCACTTCTTTATGTGTTTCACGTTTACGCGCAATCGCGGCAAGCTGTCTTTCACTCGCCGACATCGGCTTACCTTTTCGGTAAGAACGCTTTTCTTTCGATGAGGAAGTTACTGCATTTTCGATCTGCGACATCTCTGCCTCCTCAAGGATCAAACTTGGATCGTTTGCAGAGAATACTACAGATATCTGAAATCAGCGACTTAACTTTACGCGAAGGTGTGAGCCATGTTGGCGCATGGTTCACCAGGATAGATGTAGATTGCGGATCAAATGACGATGCGACTTAGTATGAAGAATGCCAGTCCGTTCCTCCGTCCCAGCGCGACTGCCAGTGCTGAAGGTAGGTTTGTGCCACTTCCGGCACCTCATTAATAACCAGCACATTCTCGCTATTCCGCGATGCAGCAGAGCGAGTGTAGTTAAAGCTACCAGCCTCAACTGTATGATTATCAACAATAATGACTTTGTCATGCATGATGGCGTAGCGACCGTTGGTGCGCAGCGGAATTCCCGCGTTCACCACGATGTTCATCGCCGCCTGGCTGGCTTTGCTCCGGTTGCCCTTTTCATCAAGCACTATCTTCACATCCACACCACGACGTTTTGCCCTGACAAGCGCACTAACCACCTCCGGAGACGTAAATGAGTAGCCCATCAGCCGAATTTCCTGCTGTGCTGACTCAATCGTCTTAAGGACCAGCTGCAACGCGCTGCCTTCAGGTGAAAAGCCGACCTGAACGGAGGATGCCGCTGCTGCGGGCTGAATACAGCTCAGCGAAAGACATACCAGACCGGACACGGCCAGCTGGCGAAAGGTGAACTTACGCATTAAATAACCTCAGAAATACTGTTCGGATGTGTTAACCAGAAACGCCGGAGACGGGGAAAACTTGCTTTTACCCTTCTCCGGGGTTGGACAACTGAGCACGGCGAAGGCGTCAGTCTCTTTTAGCGGTATCAGTTGGCGGACGCCTGATTATTTTTTGGTATCACCGGCAGCATGACTGATGGCCTGCTGCAGGGCCTCCGCGCTGGTGTATCCCGGAATAACCGTCACGTTATCAGCACTGGCGCCGGCTGACGGGAGAACCACCAGGGCCGGGGTACCGCTGAAGCCCAGCTGCTGCGCAAGTGTGTTTATGCCATCCAGGGTCCCCTGAACATCTGGGGCTGTTTTCGCATCGAACTTCACGGCTTTTGCGGCCGCGCTGATATCAGCATCGGTCAGCTTACCCTCGTTGTGGGCGGTAGCGTAAATCGCGTTGTGATAGTTAAGGTAAGCATCGGCCCCCTTCTGCTTCCAGATCTGAAGCCCGGTTTTCGCCGCACTGAGCGACGTCGGCCAGCGCTGGCCAAATATCGGGAATTCCTTGAACACAAAGCGCACGTCCGGGTTAGCTTTTATTACCTTCTCCAGTTCCGGCGCCAGGCGGGCACAGTAGATGCACTGGTAATCAAAGAATTCAACGACCGTCACTTTCGCATCAGCAGGACCATATGATGGTGTGCCTTTATCGTTCAGCAGCGCTGCCTGATTCTGAACCACGGCGGCCGTCATCGCCTGCTGCTGCTTCTCCTGCTGTTGGGCCTGCAGCTTCTGGCTGACCTCAACCAGCACTTCCGGATGAGCCAGCAGGTAGTCTTTCGCGATTTCACCAATGCGGGCTTCCTGTTCCGGGGTAAAGGCAACGGCAGGTTTCTCTGCTGCCCCCGCCACGCCGGAGACCAGAAGGCCTGCGGCAAGCATGACTGAAAGGGTTTTATTCATGTTCATCCTGTGTTTTTCTCTTCTCGGTTGTTATCAGTTCGTTCCGTACACGGGTGGCGACGCTTCTGACCGCCCTGCGCTGTCGTTTAGCGTGCTCCTGAGCCCTGCGCTCCACGGCATACGCCGCCTCCTCCGCACTCACCGCTGCGACCGGTTCACCGGCAAGGTTTTTACGCCACGCGCCCACCGTCATGGCGCCCAGATACGCATCCGAGCGGGTGACGGCGGCAAGGCAGCGTTTCAGCGTCTTCACGGAAATCTCCAGCCCGCGCCGGCGAATGTCATTGACCATTGCCTCCCGGATGTTGACCGCCAGGAGCTGCGGCTGGCCGTCCGTCACCAGGGCTGGCCAGCAACGCTTCAGGAGCGCGAGCGCGTCCGCAAGCGGCATGACCTTCCGGTACACCGGTTCCGGGGCAGGTTTGCGCCTGGCCGCCCGCATGGCCTCCCTCTCCTGGGCCTGTCGCTCAGCCCACTGCCGGGCTTTCTCTGCTTTTCTGGCGGCCTTCTCGTCCGCCTGCGCCTTTTTCGCGCTCTCATCCACCGCCTGCTTCCTGACCTTCCAGGCAGGCGTCGTGTTCACCACCACGGTCTTTTTACGCGTGACCCGGCCCGGACCCGCACCGTCCGGTTCACTGTTGCTTACGGCACGCTGACCTTCTGGCTCCGCTTTGCGGCGCAGCGTCAGCGTGGGGCGCCCCTGCTCTGTCATCCTGCCTCCGGATAAATCTGTTTCACGTATACTCTCCTGACTGACCCTATTCTGACACGGCAGATATCACATCACCATCAGTCCGATGACGGCAAGGTGCACCGCGTAGAACAGCGGGAAAAATTCGCGCGGCCAGAACCTCGGCACGCGGCAACAGGTCCGGCTCAGCACCGTCAGGGTAACGCCGGGTATTACCAGACCCGCGATGGCAAAGGCGGGGCTGTCCGCGGCATTCAGCGCGAGTATCGCCAGTGCCAGACACAGCGCCAGCCCCGTGCGCGTGGTGCGCCGGCCCGTCATACATACGCCGCAGGCCAGCATCAGCATCACTACCCCCGCCAGCCCGTAGCTTCCCGCCGAAAACGGCAGCCAGGCCAGAACCAGCATCAGGGAGAACGGCCACGTGCGCGGCCCGTGCCGCTGCATCATCGCCAGTGCCTGTCCGCTGACCGCAAAGGCAAACAGAATATTGCCCAGGTCCGGGCGCAGCCCGGCCAGTATCCAGCCGCCCTGCGCCACCCCGGCCCATATCCAGAGCCGGTTCAGGGCGCGCTACTGAATCTGCGGATGGCGGGCGAGGTTCATGGCCCAGACCAGGCCAAAGAGCGGAAACGCTCCCCGACCGGCAAGACGCAGCCAGTCATTATCCAGTCCGCACAGCATGCTGATGTGGTCGGCCACCATCAGCAGCAGCGCCACGGTTTTGATAAGGTCGGTCTGGCCCGGCGTCCACACAAGCAGACGCTGCAGCCAGCAGTCGGCCACCACCACAAGGGGGAAGAGCGGATGGTTTTCAGCGCGCATATCAGTCGCCTCCCAGGGTCTTTTCACGCTCAAGGTCTCGCACCGTTTCGCGCTCCATCTGCTGCAGGCGGTCCCGCTGCACGCTCTCGCGCACCACCTGAGACACCGCCTCATCCCGGCGGCGTTCTTCCGGCGCATCCGGCAGCGTGAGGGGAGATGCCGGCGTTTCTTTTATCCGATCCATATCCCGCACCACATCCCGGACGGCGACGTCAGCCCCTCCGGCCGGCCTGTCGCCGCTGCGGGCCATCTCGCGGACCGCCTCTTCGGCACGCTTATCCAGCTCCCGCTGCACCTCAGCCTCCCGGGCCTGCTGTGCCAGCACCTCCGGCGGCACCGTTTCTGCGGGCTGCGTACCGGTGGCATCGGGCAGGCCGTCGGCCCAGACCCGACCGCCGGTAATGGCGCCGGGGTTCCACGGTCGCGCCTCGCCTTCGAGCCGCACCACCACGCCGCTCTGCGGATTCTCCCTCGCGAGCCGCACGCCCTCTTCCATATCCCGCGCCAGCAGCGACTCGCCGTTACGGCTGGCCTGCAGACCCGCAAACGCCGCGTCCCCGCTGCCCATCACCCGGCCTTCACCAGCGAGCCCCTTAAGCTGCCCGTCTCCGGACGTCAGGGCGCTCAGCCAGACGCCCGCCTTCCTGCCGTTGCGGTCGAAGGCCGGGAGCGCCACGTGCAGCTGCGGGTATTTACGCCCCGGCGAGATATATTTCGCCATCGAGCCCTCGGGCTGCAGCCCGGCCTGGCGCAGCGCGGCGCGACCGGCAGGCACCTCACCCAGCGCTTTTGCCGTCGCCGTCAGGCGGGCGGCATTCGCGACGGCGCGGTCGCCGCGCGGCTCCAGAATGTCATGCGCCGTACTTTTCGCCTGCGATTTTTCCATCGCGGCCACCCACTTATCCCGGTTGTCGGTATAGACCTGCGCGTGCTGCTTCATGCGGCTCAGCGCCACGTAGGCTGACTCGAAGCTCACCATCCGCTTACGTCCGCCGTCCGTACCCTGCAGGGAGATGGAGAAGGGCTCGCTCGCACCCTGTGAGCCTTCAACGGTGACGGCATAGGCCAGGTCGATGTGCTGCTCTGCCTGCTCGGCTGACGGCGTGAGCGTACGGGTCTGTTTCCCGTCCGACAGCGTGACACTGTCACCTTTTATCTCACTGACCGACCAGACGCTGTTGGCCACGAA